>CAMWUV010000082.1 GCA_947177535.1 uncultured Mycoplasma sp. | reverse complement strand
AAGTAAGATTAAGTAAAAATAAATTTTTAATCTAACAATATTAACTAATTTTTTAAATTAAATTTTTTATTAGTTTATTTACAAACTTTAAAATGTAAAAGTAATATTTTTAAGTAATTTATAAATTTATTTTATATAAAAGTAAAAATGATATTTTAGTTTTAAAAATTTTTTATATTTTTTTAATTAGTAAAAAGTTATATAATTTTAATTACATTTATATTAGGAAAAAAAATGAAAAAATCTATTTTTAAAAAAATTACATTGTTAAGTTCTAGTGTATTATTTTTTTCTTCTGTTTACGCTTTATCTTCTGTGAATAATAATTTAGTAATCAAACAAATGACAAGAAATGCAGATACTACTACTGATTCAACAATATCTTTTAATTCTGATCAAAAATGAATTGATGATATTAAAGAAGCAGCATCTTCAGCAAAAAATGATGGTAACATTCAAATTTTTTTTACTAGAAATGCTTCTTTACTGTATCAAGAAAGTTTAATAGCTTTACTTTATTTATTTGATAATACAAGTTCTTCGTTTTCTACTGATGATTCACAGCAAAATAATACAACATCAGATGATAAAACTAATGAAAGTGAAAATTTAGCAGCAAATAATGATGAAAATTCAGGGGGGGGTATTGCTAATCAACAAATTAAACAAATTGCATATTTTGTTGATGATTCAGTTTATCAAACAGATACTAGATTTGATTTTAGTGACATTCAAAACAATAATGACACTTTATTTGTTAGCAAAAGCAGTGATATTCCAATTAATGTAGACTCTACAAGTAGTTCATCAGAACAGTTAGAAGAAGATGAACCTTATGCTAGTGCACCAACTTCAAATCAAATTAATTTAATTTATAACTATTATAGTGATATTTTAAAAAGTGGTAAAAAAATTGATATTTGAGCAGCTGATTTAACTGTTAATTCATTATTTAGTGGTTCAGATTCTAGAAAAGGTTTTGTTAAACTTTTACCATATATTAACAAAATTTATATTATGTCTGATGGTAATGCTCAGACAGCAAGTTTTATTGAAGCCTATGTAAAAAGAAGAAAAGATCATTATGTTAGTGATGAAGATGCAGAAAACATTTGAAATGAATTACAAAATGTAGAAAAACCAGAAGAAGAAAGACTTCAAATTTTATCTAATAGTACTTTGTATGATTTTTTAAGATTAGAAAAATATATGAGTATTTTTCATATATTAGAATATACTCAATCTCCTTATTGAAATATTGAAAGTGATAAAATTTATCGAGCATATGCGTTTAATATTGACTACTATAAGATGTCAAATAATTTGTATGATAGTAATCAAACAACAGAAAAAGAAAAGTATCTTAAAAGTTATGAAAAATTCTTTTTACTTTCTGATTCTAGTTTAAATGCATTTGTACAAGAAGGTTTTGAAAATTATGATCCTAAAAAGAAAAATCTTGTTTGAATGGGTGATAATTTGTGAACTGAAAATAATGATTACACAAAAATTAGTGCTAACAGCAATATGATTAAAGAAGTTCAAAATTTCTTTTTAGTGTTGACAAAAAAATATCCTGCTAGTGAATACAATTATTTTTTTAAACACCATCCTGCTTTTTCAGTTGAAGTACAAAAACAATTGACTTCTATAATAACTGAATTAACTGATGTTAAACCTATTACTTTTGGTCCTTTTGGTTGAGAATTGTTTTTAGCTTGAGATGGATATCATCAAGTTAATAGTAGTAATAATTATGTATCATTTTTTAACAGCACTTCAAATAAAAATGAAAATAATGAACAAGAGTTTTATCCTCAAACACAATTAGTTGGTACTTTATATACTAGTTCTACAATATTGACAACTTATTCTTATATTAGAACAACTTATGATTTTACTGATTCTGAAGCATATTTATCTGTTGATCAAGAAAACTTTCCAATTGTAGGTACTTATGGTATTTATGCTAAAGGTGTTAAAAGTAGTGGTTCATACAGCTCTATGGTGAAAAAAAATAAAGAGTTTATTGATAAAATTTATTTACCATATGTTGAAATGAACAAAATTGATGGTGTAGAAATTTTTAAGGATTACTACAACACTCAAGAAGATACTAAAAAATTATTTATTACAAATGGTTTAGAGTCACCTGGAGTAACTTTTGATGATGAAATAGATAACACATGAATGTTAGTTATTTTTCCTATACTATCAGTAGTGTTTGTTGCTTTGATAGTAGCTGTAATTTATACTGTTATTAGAAATAAAAGAAATAAAAATAATTATTAAAGAAAATTTATTTTATTTTGTTTTTATTAAGAGATTTTAAATAATATAATTTATTTAAATTTTTAAAATCATAGTTATTAAAATTTATGAAAAATCAAAAGCCAAAGATTTTACCTTTTTCTAAATCACAAAATAAAAAAAGTACAAATCAAAAAAATAATAGTAAAGACATTAGTAAAGATAATGTTACTAAAGAAAAAAATCAGCAAGAAAATGAAAAAATTGTTTCCATTGAAAAACAATCTAAATTTAAATGAAAATCTAAAAATAGACCATTACCACCACCAACCTTTGTTATGAATCACTATAAAACTACAATTGGTTTATTTTCAAAGATATATGGAAGAAATGATTTCAAATGAAGAATTGGGATAATTATTATAGTTGGTTTATTAATGTCTTTTTCTTCTTTATTATTTATTCAAAATACTGGAGTATATATTTCAGGAACATCTGGAATTTTCCAGGGAATAGCTAGAGTTGTCAAAATATGTTTAAAAAAAGAAAATAATCTTTCTGATGACACAATTAATTTAATTTATCAAATAATGTTTTATGTTATTTATTTAGCTACTAACATTCCATTAGTTATTTTTTCATTTAAAAAAATGGGGAAAAAATTTACAATTTTATCAACCATAGTTGTTGTTATATCCAATGTTGTTCCTTTAATTATTAGTCAAATACCTGGTGTAAATAATTTTTTTATTTTTGGAGATACAAGAATTCCAGATAATGAACCACTTGGTGCTTATAGAAATGATTTATATCTTTTAAATTTTGAAGGGTCAGAAAGAGAACTTGCAATTTCAATGTTTTTATATGCATTATTTGCTGGTTTAATAAATGGTTTTGCATATTCAATGGCTACTGCAGTTGGTGGTAGTACTGGTGGGTTAGATTTTATTAGTTTCTTTTTTGCTTATAAAAAGAAAAAACCAATTGGACCTATTCTTTTGATTTTTAATGTTTCTTCAGTTTTAATATCTGTAACATTAGGATCATTTGTTGCTGGTGGTATAGCAAATGAATCTAATTGAAAAATAGAGAATTTTGTTTCACAAAATTTAATGTCTGGAATTGTTTATACAATTGTAGTAATCACTGTTTTAAATAATTTATTTCCAAAAGATAAAGTTGTTAAAATTCAAATTTATTGTGAAGATGTAATGCTTATTAGAAATTATTTGTATTCTGTAAATTTTAATCATAGTTTAACAATTAATACAACAACTGGTGGTTACAGTTTACAAGAAAAAAAGAATATAGAAATTATTTGTTTATATATTGAAGTTCCTAAAATTATAAAAAGACTTAAAGAAGTTAAAAAAGATATGATGATAACAATTTCTCCAATTAAAGGAATTGATGGAAAACTTTCAGTTGAAAACGCTTTAAATTAAAATAAAAAAATTAAATTTAAAAAAATTAATTTTTTTATTCCTTGAGTGAAATTTGAAGTGCAACACTTATACTACCACATTT
>CAMWUV010000081.1 GCA_947177535.1 uncultured Mycoplasma sp. | reverse complement strand
TTAAATACAATTATTTGCTAACAACACAAATAATTGTATTTAAATTTTTATCAAAGTCTTTTGGATTCACCAATTTTTTCTTTGCTACCTTGTATTTCATATTCATTTGATTTTTTCAAGCCTTTTGTCAAATTTGAATAAGTATAATTTGTTTGTGAACTTTTCAAAGATGATCAAAATTCTAATGAACCTGTAACCATAATAATAACACCAGTACCACCTATTGCTATCCCATTTGGGATATTAGTAGTAATTGTTATTACATAAGGAATAATAGCAATGATTGTTAAAAATGGAACACCAATAAAATTAACCCTATTTATTGTTCTTGAAATATATTTTTGAGTTTCTTCACCCATTTTTACACCAGGAATAAATTTTCCTGACTTTTGGAAATTTTCTGCTAGCTTTTCAGAATTAACTTGAATGTGTGAATAAAAGAAGCCAAACAAAATAATCAAAACAGCATAAATAACTAATCCAACTGGAGTTTCAATTGATAAATAATTATTTATCAAAGTAACACCTGCACTATTTTGAGGTAAAAATTGAGAAATTGTTGGTGCAATGGTCATAATTGAACTTGCAAAAATTACTGGAATAACTCCTGCAGCATTTAATTTAATTGGTAAATATGGCATTTCATCTACTTCTTTTGATAAACCTTGACCAATTTGCTGAATTGGAATTTTTCTAACAGATCCATTCATAAATGTTGTAGCCAACAAAATTATAATAAAAAACACCAAATAAACTATAAAACTAAAATATTTTAACAATTCATTATTAATTGAACCTGACGAAGTTAAAATAACATATACATTTGAAAAATTTGGATAAATAGATGCTACTATCCCAGATAATATAATCAAAGTAACACCGTTACCTACACCACGTTTAGAAATAATATCAGAAATAAATAAAGTTAAAAAAGTACCAGCTGTCATTCCAAACAAAAGCAAAGTGATTTGACCACCACTTACATTTGAAAAACTAGATTCACCAAAAAAACTTGAAACTAAACCTTGTGTTCCAGCTAAACTTAAAACTGCATAAGCTTGCATAATTGCAAAAGGAATTGTCAACAATCTTGTAATTATTTCTAATTTTCTTTTTCCTCTTTCACCAGCTTTTGATAATCTTGTTAATGGTTTAATTAAATCAGAAGATAGTAATTGAATAATAATTTGTGCTGTAATGTATGGTGAAACTCCAATTGCCATAAAAGACAGTCTTGAAACTCCTCCACCACCAAGCAAGTTTAATATTCCTAAAAAAGATTGTTGTGCATCTTCTTGTTGAGAAGTATTAATTGTTAAACCTGGCATAGTTAAAGATGAACCGATTCTAAACAAAATTAATAAAACTAATGTAGCAACAAAAGAAACTAACACTTGCTTATTTGTAAAAATCTGTTTTAATTCTGTTCAAAAAGACTTTTTGTTTTGATATTTTGATGTATTATTCATATTGTCAAATATACTATAAAAACACTATTTTTTATCATAAAAAACAAATTATTTTAACTAAGTAATTAAAAATTATTTTTTTTAAGCCCATACATTTTGTAAGAAAATTTGACAAATTTTTTATTAATACCTTTTAATTCTTTTAAATTAAAGTCTTTATCTAATTTAATTTTTAATTTTTTTCAAACTTCACTAAGTAATTTTGTATCATACAAAGCTTGGTGAGCTTTTGATTCATCATAATTAATTTGAAAATTTTCCACTATGCTTTTTAAACTATGACTTTTAAAATTAAGGTTAATTGCTTTAGATAATCACATTGTGTCTAATATAGGATTTTTTAGTTGATCCATTTTGTTTTGCTTTAATTTTGCATTAATAAAAGACACATCAAAATTTATTCCATTATGTGCAATTAAATAAGCATCTTCAAAAAAATCAATTATTTTTATTAACCCTTGTTTAATTTTTAATTGATTTGCAACATCTTTATTAGTGATGTTGTTGATTGCTGTAATTTGTTTAGGTATTTCACATTCTGGATCAATAAAAAATTCAATTTCAGAAACAGGATTATTATTAACAAATTTAATTCCACCAAATTGAATAATTTTATCTTTAATAGGATTTAACCCAGTAGTTTCAATATCAAAAATAACATATGACGAATCTAATAATCTATTATCAGCATTTTTAACAATATTTGTTGGAACTTTTTCAAAAAAAATTTTTTTCATTTTTTACTTTCAAAATAAATAGCAATTTGATTATATTGAATATGTTTAAAATACAAATATATTTAAATAAAAAAACTGGATAAAATCCAGTTTATAAATTTAAATTGGCAGGGGTAATAGGACTTGAACCCACAACACGCAGATTTGGAGTCTGCTGTTCTACCAATTGAACTATACCCCTAATAAAATAATTAAATTTATTTTACTTTATTAAATTCATATTAGTAATATTTTCACTTTATAGGAAAATTTGGTTGTCTGTTAAAAAAAATTAATTTTATTTGATAAAACTATTTTATGTAATTACTGTCATATAAAAAATTAAAGTTGGGTTAATATGTCAAATAAAAAAACTTGTATAATTGTTGATTCTTGTAGCGGAATTAAAAATAAAGAAATTAAAGATGTATATTGTTTGCCTTTATCAATTATTGAGAATGATGATGGTCAAGAAAAAATATATGCTGATTTAACAGAAATTGGCATTGTAGATGTTATAAAAAAGATAACTAACAAAAAAGATTTAAAAACTTCTCAAACATCAATGGGTGAAATGCTAAAAATTTTTGAAGAACTTACCCCAAAATATGAAAGAATATTTGTTATTCCTATTAGTAGTGGATTGTCTGGATCATATGAGACATGAAATATTGCTAAAGAAGAATTTGAAAATAATGAAATTCATATAATAAATTCAAAAGATTTAGGACCAGGTAATAAGGTTGTGGTTGATTTATTGATGGAAATGATTAACCAAAATAAATCTTTAAATGAAATTTTAAAAAAAGTAGAAGAAAGAAAAAAGAATAGATATGGTTGTTTAGTTGTTACTGATTTAGAACAATTGAAAAAAGGAGGGAGAATTAACACATTCAAAGCCTTAATTGCTAAAACACTTAAATTTAATATTATTATTACCTTTGATGGTTCTTTAGATTTTTATGATAAAGACAGATCGCTTGAAAAAGCTATAGATAAATCATTAGAAAAAATAAATAAAGAAATTGATTATCTATCAAAAGGCATAAAAAAAGCATTTTTCTACACATCATTTCTTGATGATAAAAAAAATGCAGAAATTAAAAAAATAGTTGACACAAAACTAAATTTAGTTACTGAACAATCTTATATTCCTTCTGTTATTGCTGTTCACACAGGTCCAAATGCTTTTGCAATTTATATAGAAGCAAAACATTAAAAAAAAAAAAAAAAAAAACCAATTTAAAATTATAAAGGGGTTTTTTAATTTATTAATGGTGGAGGCAATGGGATTCAAACCCACGACCTCTTGATTGCAAGTCAAGTGCTCTATCAACTGAGCTATGCCCCCATGGTGGAAGTAAATGGGCTCGAACCATCGACCTCACCCTTATCAGGGGTGTGCTCTAACCAACTGAGCTATACTTCCTTAAAGTTACAACTTTATAATTATAATATATTTTTAAAATTAAAAAATATATTAAATAAAAATTTAATCTTTATTTAAAACAAATATATTTAAGTGATTTAAAAAATATATTCAAAAATCACAAATATTTTTATTATTAATTTTTTTAATTTTCCTCCTTGTTTTTTACCTATCTATATT
>CAMWUV010000080.1 GCA_947177535.1 uncultured Mycoplasma sp. | reverse complement strand
AAAATTTAATAAAAAAAACAAAAAAATTATTTTTTGATTTATAAAAAAAAAAAAACACGCTTAAAAACTGCACTTTTTCTTATTAAAAGTGATATTATTTTATTTTTATATATAAAAATAAAATAAAAATTATGATTTTTAAGCATTTATAAGTTAAAATAATAAAAAACTAGGATTTAATAATTTTGTATAAAAAATTATTAAATCCTAGTTTTTTAAAATATTAATTAAAAAATTAACCTACAGATCCTTCCATATCAAGTTTAATAAGTCTATTTAATTCAATTGCATATTCCATTGGTAATTCTTTAGAAAAAGGTTCTAAGAAGCCCATTACTATTAAATATTCTGCCTCGTCTTTAGAAATACCTTTATTCATAAAATAAAATAATTGTTCTTCAGAAATATTTGAAACTTTTGCTTCATGTTCTAAAAATGATTTCTTATTTTTTATAATTTCTAATGGAATTGTGTCACTTCGAGAAATTTCATCCAACAATAAAGTATCACATTCAACTCTAGACATTGAGTTAATAGCATTTTTGTCAATTTTAACTAAACCTCTATATCGTGTATCTCCTCCATTAAAAGAAACCGATTTAGAAATAATTCTAGATTTTGTATTTGGAGCCAAATGAATCATTTTTGCACCTGCATCTTGAACAACATCTTTTGATGCTATTGCAATAGAAATACAATCACTTGAAGCATATTTACCAGCTAAAATGCTTGATGGATACTTCATATTGATTCCAGCACCAATATTACCATCAATTCATGACATATTTCCATTTTCGTGAACAATAGCTCTTTTTGTTACCAAATTTAACACATTTTTAGATCAGTTTTGAATAGTTGTATATTTTAATTTTGCATTTTTGTGAACAAAACATTCTACAACAGCTGCATGTAAGTTATTTTCACTATATATAGGTGCTGTACAACCCTCTACATAGTGTACAGATGCACCTTCATCTACAACTATTAAAGTTCTTTCAAATTGACCACTAGAAATACCATTAATTCTAAAATATGCCTGCAAAGGTTTTTCTAAATGAACATTTTTAGGAATATAAACAAAAGATCCACCACTTCAAACAGCAGTATTTAACATTGCAAATTTATTATCATCATATGAAACCAATTTACCAAAATATTTTCTTACAAGTTCAGGATATTTTAAAACTGCTGTTTCTACATTTGTAAAAATAACACCCTTTTCTTCTAACTCTTCTTCAAGTTTTTTATAAACTGTTTCTGAATCATATTGAGCAGAAACACCATTTAAAAACTTGGCTTCAGCTTCTGGAATACCCAATTTTTCAAAAGTATTTTTAATTTGTTGAGGAACTTTATCTCAGTAAGATTCCATTTTTTTTGTTGAAGAAGTATAATAAACAATTTCATCATAATCAATTTTTGATAAATCTGCTCCTCATTCAGGATTAGGAGTTTCTAAAAACTTCTTATATGCTTTTAATCTTAAATTTAACATTCATTCAGGTTCATTTTTTATTTCAGAAATTTTCCTTACAACACTTTCAGATAATCCTTTACTTGTGTTTAAAATAGAATTTTCTCCATCACTAAAACCATATTTATATTCTTGATCTACTTCTTTTTTTTCTATCATATTCTAATTAGTAACAATTTTTTCAATTGCTACTACCCCCACTTTTGCACATTTTATTCTATTAAGTTGTTTACTAATATTTTTAAAAACTATTAAATATTGTAACTCATTTTCATCAAAGGAATTTCCTTCAATCATATCAAAGTATTTTTTAATTAAATCATTAATAGCTTTAATATTTTTATTTTTTATCATTGAACAAAAAATATCAGTAGAAGCTGTACTAATAGCACACCCAATTCCACTAAATTTTGCATCAACAACTACATTATCTTTGATTAATAAATAAATAGTTAAATTGTCTATACAAGATTCAGATTTATTATTAAAATTTTGATAATCACTAGATAAATTAATTATTTCATTTTCTTTTATTTTATTATCTGGAATTTCATAATGATCTAAAATTAGTTGTCTGCTTTTTGATTCATCATCACTAAAATAAGCCATTTAAAATATCTCCTTTTTTAAATTTTTTAATTGCAAAAATTAATTTATCAATATCATTTTTATTTGTATAAAAATGAAATGAAGCTCTAATAGCATGCTCTTCATTGATAATTTCATTTGCTAATTTTGCACAAGATAATCCAGATCTTACAATGATTTTTTCTGAACCTAAATACGAAGAAAAATCTTGACTAAAAATTCCTTTTTTAATAAAAATGGTATTAAAAGCATTAATTCCTTTATTAAAAATCTTTATACCATCAATTTTACTTATCTCAAAATCCAAATAGTTTTTTAATTCATAAATTTTTTTTGCAAATAAATCTATATCACTATTTACATAATAATCTAAAGCTTTATTTCAACCATATATTCCCATAATGTTTGGTGTTCCAGCTTCAAATTTTGATAATCCTGAAAGTAGTGAATAGTAATTTCTTTTTATTTCAAAATTCATTCCTCCACCAACTATATTAGGCTTTAATTTTTCTATTAAATTTTTATTAATATATAAAAATCCAATTCCAGTTGGACCTAACATTTTATGAGCTGATCCTACTACAAAATCAATATTTGAATTTTTTAAATTTAATCTATGATGTGATAAATATTGAGTTGCATCAACACAAATAAAAATGTTTGGATTAATTTTTTTAACTTCATCAGCTAATTTAACTGCATCAACTAAGTTACCAATAAAATTTGTTTCATTTGCGAAACAAATCATTTTAGTTTTTTGATTAATTTTATTTAAAAAATTTTTTATATTGTCAGAATTAATATCAATTTCCACATATTGAATTTTTATAGGATTATTTTTTGCTTTATATTCATTAAAAATATCATACCACGGCAATAAATTTGAAGCATGTTCTGCATTTGATAAAACAATTTCATCACCTGCTTTAAAAAATGGTTTAACAAAACTTGCAACACTATTTAATGAATATGTAGCACCAGGAGTAAAAACTATTGAATTTGAGCTTACATTCAATATTTTTGCTATTTTTTCTCTAGTTTTATCAATTACAATATGTGCCTGATGTGCAAAAAGAGAATCATCATTATGTGGATTTGTAGAAATAAAATCACAATAGTAAGTCATTGCATCCATAACTGATTTAGGTTTTAAACTAGTAGCAGCACTATCTAAGTAAACATAATCTGGATTATTTTTAAATCATTGAATTTCATTTCTTAAATTTTTTAACATTTTAAGAAATTTCTCCAATTTCTAAAAAAATTCTTTCCATTAATCTTTCTTTTGCTTTTTCATCTTCTATTTTGTATAAAATCACATTAAAGTAACTTAAAAGCAATAATTTTATTGCATCACTCTTTTTTATACCTTTGTTTTGCAAATAAAAAATATGTGATAAATTTAATCTTCCAATTGCTAAAGCATGTTTTGCTTTAATGTTATTTGTGTCAATAATCAAATTAGGTTTACCTTGAATTTCTGCCTCATCTGAAAGCAAAACACCTCTAATTTTTTGTTCACAATAATTAGCTTTAGAATCATTTTTAATGTAAGCTTGTAAAAAGAAACTAGTTGATGATTTTTTCTTATTAACACCAAACACTTCACATTTACTTACAGATTCATTACCATCATGGAAAACATTAATATTAAAAATCTTTTTATAATTATTATTTAAAGAAGAAATTACTAAATGTAAATTACTATTATTTTTTAAATAAATATCTAAATTCATTTCTACATTATCTTTAATAATATCAATTATTAAA
>CAMWUV010000079.1 GCA_947177535.1 uncultured Mycoplasma sp. | reverse complement strand
AATTATATTTTTGTCTAATCTAATTTTAAAATATTATTAATTAAACTATTTTAATTTTTTTTATAAAAAAGAGTAGTTTTTCAACTACTCTTTATCATTTAATAAAATAAAAAATTTAAACTAATTTTTATTATTAATACAATTTATCCCTGGCAAAACATTTCCTGAAAAAAATTCTAAAGATGCTCCACCACCAGTAGAAATATGTGAGAATGAATCTGCTAGCCCAAATTTTACTGCTGCAGCAGCTGAATCTCCTCCACCAATTACTGAATAACAATTATTAGTTTTTGTAATTTCAGCAATGTATTTACAAATTTCTAAAGTACCTTTACTAAATGCTTTATTTTCAAAAACACCTAATGGACCATTTCAAACAACTGTTTTTGCAGTTTTTAAAATGTTTTTAAATTCTTCAATAGTTTTTTGACCAATGTCTACACCTTCAAGATTAGAATTAAAATTGCCAACATCATAAGTAACACCACTTGCATCATCAATTGTTGCAGCCATAACAGCATCAATAGGTAAAACAATTTTATTTTTAAATTCTGCTAGTATTTGTTTTGTTAATTCTAACTGATCAGCTTCAAATAGTGATTTTCCTATTTCATAACCTTGTACCTTTAAAAAGGTATAAGCCATCCCTCCACCTATTAAAATCTTGTCAGCTAATTTTCCAATATTTTTTATTGATGGTATTTTATCTGATATTTTAGCTCCACCAAAAATCGCAACAACTGGTTTTTGTGGATTATTAATAGCTTTTGATAATTTAGTTATTTCATCATTCACTAAAAAACCTAAAGCAGATTCTTTTATGTTTTGACTTATTCCAACATTTGAAGCATGTGCTCTATGACTTGTTCCAAATGCATCATTAACAAAAATGTCACCTAAAGAAGCTCAAAATTTTCCTAATTCAGGATTATTTTTTGATTCTAATTTTACAAGTTCACCTTTTTCATTAACATCAGTATATCTTGTATTTTCAAGTAAAATAATAGATCCATTTTGCATATTATTTATTTTTTGAATAAGTAAAGGATCTACATTATTTTTTTCAAAAATAATAGGAACATTTGGTAATTTATTTTTCAATGCTTCAAAAACAGGAACTAAACTTTTTTTTCCTGATTTTATATCATCAATAGATTTAATTCTAGACAAATGAGATAAAAGAATTACCTTGGCTTTTTTATCAATTAAATATTTAATTGTTTTTAAAGCAGCATCAATTCTTGTATAGTCAGTTATTTTCCCAGTTGCTTTATCTAAAGGAACATTGAAATCACATCTCAAAATAACTCTTTTGCCTTCTAAATTTTGCAAGTCAGTTATTGTTTTTTTATTGTATTCCATATTTTAGCTCTTATTATCTAAGGTTTCCTAAATATTGCAATACTCTTACAAATTGTGAAACATAAGAGTACTCATTGTCATATCAAGTGAATAGTTTAAAAGTTTTTCTACCATCAGTAGTTAATTCCATTGATAAACCTGGATCAAAAATTGAACCATGAGTGTTACCAATAATATCAGATGAAACAATTGGATCTTCACAATATTGCAAAGTATCTTTTAAAATTGTTTCAGAAGCTTTTTTCATTGCACTATGAATTTCTTCGATAGTTGTATTTTTTTCTAATTCAACAGTTATATCAACTAAAGAACCAGTAATAGTTGGAACTCTAACAGCTACTCCATGCATTTTTTTATTTAATTCTGGTAGTACTAATCCTATTGCTTTTGCAGCTCCTGTTGAAGTAGGAACCATAGAAAGTGCAGCAGCTCTTGCTCTTCTTAAGTCAGAGTGAGGTGCATCTTGCAATCTTTGATCAGCAGTATATGCATGAATAGTATTCATGAATCCTCACTTTACACCAAACTCTTTGCTTAATACAAATGCAACAGGTGCAAGTGCATTAGTTGTACATGAAGCTGCAGAAACAATTTTGTCTGTAGCTTTTAAAGAATTATGATTTACATTATAAACAACAGTTGGTATATTACCTTTTGCAGGTGCTGAAATTAAAACTTTTTTTGCTCCTGCTCTTAAATGTTTTGATGCTCCTTCTTCATCAACAAATCTACCTGTTGATTCAATAACAACATCAACATTTAAACTAGCTCAAGGTAAAGCAGTTGGGTCTTTTTCTGCTAAAATAGGAATTCTTTTTTCATCAATTACCAAGAAATTACCATCAGCTCAAACTTTTCCCTTGAATTGTCTATGAGCAGTATCATATTTAAATAAATGAGCTAAAGTTTTTGCATCTGTTAAATCATTTATCGCAACAATTTCAGCATCTTTACATACATCTAAAATTCTTCTTAGGGCTAGTCTTCCAATACGCCCAAAGCCATTAATTGCTATTTTCATATTATAATAGTCCTCCAATTAAATTAAAACACCATTAACTATTATACTAAGTTTATTTTTTAATTATTAAAATTTAAAATTATACAAAACTTTTACTTCAAACACATATGTGATTAATTTACTAATCATTAATACTTTATTTTCAATAAAATCATTAATTATATATAATAGATAAAGAAAAAGAAAATAGTTTTTAGGAGTTTTTATGAAATCAGTAACTGTTAAAATTATTGATCCAATTGGAATTCATGCAAGACCAGCTTCTATGATTTCAAATACAGCAAGTAAATTTCAATCTTCTGTTACTTTTGTAAATGGTGAAAAAAAAGGAAATGCAAAATCAGTTATAAATTTAATGGCACTTGCAGCTAAACAAGGATCAGAAATTGAAATAATTGCAGAAGGTTCTGATGAACAAGAAGTAATTGATGCATTAACACAAGTAATGAAAACAGAAAAATTAATTTAAAATGTTTCATAAATAATTATAAAAATAACCAAATTTTTGGTTATTTTTTAATCTAATATAATTTAATATTTGATAAAGGAAAAAATAAAATGACATTTACCCAAAGAGTAAAAGAAGAATTATGTAAAAACCAATATGACAAAGATCAAAAAAAATCAATTCTTTCTGCTTTTTTAAAAAATAGTCATTTTTTTTCCATAAATAACCAATCCATTGAAATAGATTTAAAAAATAAAAGTCCATTAATTATTGAATTTTTGTTATCTATATTAAATGATCTTTATGAAAGTAATAAAAATATAAAATTTGAAAAAAGTAAAAATAATTCAGAGTTTCTTCACATTTCATTTTTGGAAGGAATAAATTTTATAAAACAAGATCTTTTTTTAGAATCAAACCCTTGAAACTGATTGATTTCAAAAAAAGTTAGAAGTGATTTTTTAATTGGACTGTTTTTAAGCAGCGGAAGCATCAATAGTCCAAATAGCAGCAATTACCATTTTGAAATAAAAATAAAAGATTTAAATGTTTTAAAAATAATTGAAAAAATATTTAAAAAAATAAACATTCCTTTTTTTGTGTTAAATAGAAACAAATCTCAAATAGTTTATGTAAAAAAATCTGAAGCTATTTCAGATATTTTAAAACTTTTAGGTGCTAATGAAAGCATGTTTGAATTTGAAGAAAAAAGAATTTCAAGAGATTATACAAATCAAATGAGTCGTTTAAATAATTTAGATATATCAAATTTAAAAAAATCTATTTTTGCTAGCAGAAATCAAATCAATAATATTGAATATATTAAGTCAAATAATTTTTATAATCAATTGTCTGAAAAAGAAAAAGTATATTGTGATTTAAAATTAGAATTTCCAGATTCTACTCTAAATGATTTAGTTTCACTTTTTAAGGAAAAACACAACATTACAATTAGCAAAAGTGGAATTAATCATATTGTTAGAAAAATAAAAAGTTTTTCTAACTAAAAACTTTAAAAAAATGAATCATAGTATTTTTTTAGAATTTTTAAAACTCTATTTCTATAT
>CAMWUV010000078.1 GCA_947177535.1 uncultured Mycoplasma sp. | reverse complement strand
TAGTAAAACAGCACGCTGAAATTAATAATCCATTATTATCTTTAATAAAACTTGCATTTAAAAAACTAAATAAAATAATAGTTAAAATTATTAAAGTTAATAAAAACAAACTTACTTTTATTAAAAAAACTAATTTAATTTTTAAAGATATTAAACTTTCACAAAAAAATTTTGTACTTTCATTTTCAAAATCAAAATAATTTAAATTTTGATAATCTTGAAAATGTTTACCATATTTTTTGATATATTCATCATTTTCTAAATTATTATTCAAATCAAACAATCTACTAGGTGATTTCATAATATTTTCAAATATATAAAATGATAAAATAAAAATTTAAAAATTTAATGATTATATTTCTAATCTTTTATCTTATTAGTTAGAAGGTTAACTATTTTAGTAACAGTTGAAGGTCAAATATTTTTATTTTTTTCATAGTGATTTTCAGAAAACAAAACACTATCTGAAACAACTTTAATAAAACAAGTCTCAACACTAGCTTTACTTGCAATTTGTTTAATTGCAGTTGCTTCCATATCTATTGAACTTACCAAGCGAAATAAATCAGGATTAAATTGTTTAAAGTTATATATGCTAACAAAACTATCAGCAGTGCCACCATAGCATTCAATAAAATCTACTTTTTCTGATTTAAAAATAGATTTTATTAAATTTGTTAACTCATTGTTATTATCAAAATATGGTTTTTCTTTTGGTATTTGGCCATATTCATAATCAAAAAAAGTTGCATCAACATCCAAATAATAATTTCTTAATAAAATCAAAATATCATTAGTTTTTATGTTGCTTTTATTAGTTCCACATATTCCTACATTAATAAGTTTTTTCAAAGAAAAAGTTTTTATAATTTCTAGTGTTGCAGCTGCTGCATTAGATTTACCAATACCAGAAAAAGTAAAAACAAAATCTTGATTATTACTTGTAAACAAATAGTATTTATAAAAGTCAGTTTGATAAACTTTAATGTTTTTATTAATGTCTTTTACTGAAGTTATTTCACTTTCCATTGAAAAGATAAAACCAATCATTAAAAACTCCTATTATTTTTCTGTATTTTTTCTTTTGTAAAAATCATCATAAAAATTTGTAATAACATCAAAACATTCATTTAAATTTCTAAATGCAATTTTTACTCATTCTTTTCTTATCTGGTTAGCCTCATCATCTCTAGGAGCTAATTTATCTGCTATATAAATAATTTTTGAAAGTGTAGAAAAATCATATGGAATAGTATGACTTCTAATAGCTGTTAAAACTTGGTAATCATCCATAAAAAAATCTTTTTCCATAATATATGCAGCAACAAAACCATGCAACACTTTTCAAGAAACATAATTTTTTATTTTTATTTTTTTAGCTATTTCAATTAATTTTTCTTTAGGCATATCTTTTGCATAGTCATGGTATCAACCTGCAACATATGCTTTTTTTACAATTGGATAAAGTTTGTGAGATAAAGCTAAATCTTTTGCTATATTTGCAACTGTTCTACAATGATTTAATCGATACTCAGTTAAAACTAGCTTTTCTCTATCTTCAACATAAATTGCGTTTTCATTAATATAATTTAATACTTTTTCATCTAAAAAAGATTTTTTAGGTTGTGTTTTTAATTGACTAGATGCAGTATTAATGTTTTTAAAACCTATTTTAATATAAGGAAAATCAATATTTTCTTTTTGAGATTTATCTATTTTTCTAATATGACAAAGGATTTTAACATTTTCTAAAATTTCTTCATAATTTTTTCATTCTTTAAAGTGAAGTAATTGATCATATCCAATTAGTAAATATAATTCATAATTACTATAATTTTGTTGAAAATATCTAACTGTTTTAAATGTATAAGAGGGTTCATTGTTATTTAATTCAAATTCAGAAATTTCAAATTCTGGAATATTTTGAATTGATAAATTTAACATTGCTAATCTTTGTTGATTAGAAGCAGAAATATTTTTTGCATCTGGATGTTGATTACAAGGAACAAAAAAAAGTTTATTAGCTTTTATTTTTTTAAAAGCTTTTTTTGCGATTTGCAAATGTCCTTTATGAACTGGATCAAATGTGCCACCAAAAATGATTAATTTATTTGTTTTCATATAAAACACAATCTTATATTTTATTAATAAATTTTATATATTTTTTGTAAAAAAAGACAAGAAAAAAACACCTAGCAGCACTAAGTGTTCATTTATGAAACTTTTCAATTTATATTAATAACTCTAGTCTTTAGCACAGAAAGGAGATAAACCACAAACAGAACAAACAAATTAAAAATGCAATAAATAAATTCTTTAGATTTATAAAACCAAAGATAAAAATATAAAAAATAACAAAGGAACAAAAAAATGAAATATCGAAATTTTTAATTAAAAAAATTAAAAAAGATATAAAAAAAAGAAAAAGTAAGAATTAATTATCAAAAGATAAAATTCAAGTTTTAAATTAACGATAGAAAGGAGTCAGAAAAATAATTTAATAACTTTAAAAATGAGGATAACTTATACAATGATAAAAACTACAAATAAAATGGAGATTAAAATAGCTTATTATAATGTTGTATAAAGTACAAAGGCAAAAACTAAAATTACCTATTAATAAATTTAATATATATATATAAACTAAAAAGTTAGTCTTTTTTTATGGTGGAGACATACCACATTAATAATTATATCTTAAAAAAAATATTTTTTTCAATCATAAAATGAAAAAGATAAAAATTTTTCAAAAAAATAAATTATAATAAAATTTTATGCATAAATAAAAAATTAATTTTATTTATTTTATGATATTTACTCCAAGATATTTTACAAGAGCTTTTGGAACAGTTATTGTTCCATCTTCATTCTGATAATTTTCAACAATTGCTGCAAATAGTCTGTCAAGCGCAACACCAGTTCCATTAAGTGAATGAACTAATTCATTTTTATTAGTTTCTTTATTTTTAAAACGAATCATTGATCTTCTAGTTTGAAAATCACAACAATTTGAACATGATGAAATTTCTTTATAAGAATTATAAGAAGGTAATCAAACCTCAATATCATAAGTTTTAGTTGCACTAAAACCCATATCTCCTGTACATAGCACTATTCTACGATAAGGCAAATTTAAAGCTTCTAAAATTGACTCAGCTTGCAAAGTCATATCTTCTAAAGCTTCATAAGATTTTTCAGGGTGTACTAAATTAACTAATTCAGTTTTATAAAATTGATGTTGTCTTACAATACCTCTTGTATCTTTGCCAGCAGATCCTGCTTCACTTCTAAAATTAATAGAACTAGCTGTAAATTTAAAAGGTAAATTTTCTTCAGATAAAATTTCATTTCGATAATAATTAGTTAATTGAACTTCTAAAGTTGGCGATAAAAAATAATTTGTCTCTTCTAATGCAAACAAGTCTTCTTTAAACTTAGGTAATTGTCCTGTTGCAAAAAGAGAATTTTTATTAACAATAACAGGTAATCCAAATTCTAAATAACCTTTTTTTTCATGCATATCTAGTGTAAAAGATTGTAAAGCTCTCATTAATTTATTACCTAAACCTTTATAAACAAAAAATCTTTGACCTGTTATTTTAGTTGCTCTTTCAAAATCACCTATATCTAATTTTGTGATTAAATCTCAGTGTGGTTTAGGAGTAAAACTAAATTTAGTAGGAGTTCCTCATTTTTTAATCTCAACATTTTCATCTTCAGATTTACCAACAGGCACAGATTCATGAGGAATATTTGGGATTGTAAGTAAAATATCATTTAGTTTATTTTCTACAATTTCTAAATTTTTATTAGATTTTTCAACATTCTTTTTTAAATTTTCCATTTCTTTTTTTAAATCTTCTGCTTCTTTAATTTTTTTATCTTTTATGAAAATTCCAATTTTTTTAGAAATTTCGTTTCTTTTTTGATTATGTTTTTCTACAATTGATAAAAG
>CAMWUV010000077.1 GCA_947177535.1 uncultured Mycoplasma sp. | reverse complement strand
GATTTAGATTCATCTGTAAATTGTAATGCGCTAACATTAATTTTTATAACGTTAGGATATTTTTTCAAGAATCCCATAATTTCTTTAACAGTTTTATCAAAATCTAATTTAGCTGAATCTTTTGCTGTAACAATAATGTCACTAACTTTTTCTCAACCTTGTTGATTTCAATCATATCATTCATTAATTTTTGAATCATTTGATGGTTCTGTTCCTTCAGAAATAATTTCTTCAACTGTACCATCACTATTAGCAGTTTCAACAGCCACATAAGCAATGTAGAATCTACCTGTTCCATCTTTTAATTCTGGAACTGTAACACTATTGAATGAAGAAATTCCAGTGTTTCTAAGATTTCAAGCATAAATGTAACCACCAGCAAAATTTCCTTGGAAAGCACGTTCATTGATTCTGTCTTTATAAACAATGTCAATTGCTCTTTGTAATTCTTCAGTTGTTAATTTTTCGTGAGCACTTAAATTAATTTCAGTAAAGATTGAACTTCTACTTTCAGTAATAAAAGCAGCATCTTTTGGGAAAATTAATGGGTCAATGCTAGTTAATCCACCCATAATTTCTATTTCTTGAACTGAATCAGAAATTTTAATTCCACTTAATGATGTGAATCCACCAGAAATAGCTAATTTTTTTAAATTACTATTATTAAGTTCAGGTAAGTATTGAATATTTGAATCATTTACATATTCAATGTCTAAGTAATCTGGGTTAACAGAGCTAATTAAATGTTCTACAACACTTTTGAAATCTGTTGTATATTTTACTTTATAAACTAAATCACTTAAACAAATTACTAATTTAGTAATTTCAGTTTTTTGAAGATTTGGGTAAGCTTTTTTTAATGTTTCAGAAGCAACATATTTTTCTATATAACTACCATTTTGTGAATAGCTATTATATGTAGTTGTTCTTTCTCATCCTGGGAAATCATCTACAACTAAATCTCTTCAAGTTCTTGTTTGACTAAAGTTTGCAACATCATCTTCATCATATGCTAACATAGGCATAAATTTTCTATTGTTTTGATAAAGAGTAGAAACTTTGAATTCTTTTTGTACACCAGATTCTGTTCATAGCATCTTAGTGCCATTTTCTTCAGAAGCAGTTTCTGAAACATTGGCATTTCTATTCATAGTTGGTGCAACAACTGGAGTAAAACTTAAATTTTCAGTTTCAATGCTAGAGTTTGTTTTAGTAACATTAACAAAATCATCTGAACTTGAATCTACATCATTATTTAAATTTTCTGCATTGCTAACTGAAGTAGTATGACTTTGAATTAAAGGAACTGTAATTCCAATTCCTGCAATACCAGCAGCTAAACCACTAGTTAAAGCAATGGAAAATTTTCTAAGTTTTGACAACTTTTTCATAAGTATAATAAATATCCTTTCAATTATTTTATTTGTAATGTACACAAGTATTTGCATAACACACTACAACTAAACTATAGTGGATTAAAATTTAAAGTCAACCCTCGAAAAAAACAAAAAAAAAAAAAAAAAAGCACTAATTAGTGATAAATTTTTATCCCAAAAAATTCTTTTTTTTTATATATTAATTTTTCTTTTATCATGGGTTTTTACAAGCAAATGTAAACATATAGCAAATAAATAAAATTTAGTTTTAAAATCTATAAAGTTAATAAAAATAAAAATGAAAAAATTTCAATTAAAAAGCAAATTTACTCCAAGTGGTGATCAACCACAAGCAATTAATAGTATTGTTAATGGCTTTAAAAAAAATAATTTTAAATCACAAGTTCTTGTTGGTGCAACTGGAACTGGTAAAACTTTTACTATGGGCAATATCATTAAAGAACTTAATTGCAAAACTTTAGTTCTAGCACACAATAAAACTTTAGCTGCTCAACTATATTCAGAATTTAAAGAAATGTTTCCTGAAAATAGAGTTGAATATTTTGTATCATCATTTGACTATTATCAACCAGAAGCTTTTCTACCAAAAACTAATACATACATTGAAAAATCATCACAAACAAATAGTGATATTGAAATGTTAAATTTATCAGCTTTAAATTCATTAGTTGAAAGAGATGATGTTATTGTTGTTGCAAGTGTTGCTGCAATTTATGCTTCATCACCTCCTGATGAATTTTTTAAAAATAGAGTAAGTTACAAAAAAGGACAAATTATTAAAATTAAACAAGTTCAATATGAATTGGTTAATTTAAATTATCAAAGAAATGACACAGATGTAACTCATGGAAAATTTTCTGTTAAAGGTGATGTTATGGAAATTGGACCAGGTTACACAGATGAATTCAATTATCGAATTTCTTTTTTTGGTGATGAAATTGAAGACATTGCAAAAATTGATCCTTTAACTAAGCAAGTAATAACCAAACTTGATAGTGTAGTATTAGCAGGGACAGATTTGTATCTTGCAAATAAAAGCACATTAGAAGAGTCACTAAAAAGAATTAAAGATGAATTAACAGAAACTCATAAAAACTTTTTAAAACAAAATAAATTAATTGAAGCACAAAGAATAATAGAAAGAACAACTCATGACATTGAATCATTTAAAGAATTTGGATTTTGTCCAGGAATTGAAAATTATTCTAGACACTTAGAATTAAGAGCTGAAGGACAAACTCCATATACAATATTTGATTATTTTGGAAAAGACTGGTTGCTAATAGTAGATGAGTCACATATGATGGTACCTCAAATTAGAGGAATGTATAATACTGATAGAAGTAGAAAAGAAACACTTGTAGAATATGGTTTTAGATTACCAAGTGCACTAGACAATAGACCTTTAAATTTTGATGAATTTTTATCTAAAAAAGATAAAGTATTATATGTATCAGCAACACCTAATGAGTGAGAATTAAATGAATCTCAATTAACTACTGAACAAATAATAAGACCAACTGGATTAGTTGATCCACTAATTGAAATCAGATCCACAAAAGATCAAATTTTAGATATTGAAAAAGAGTTAAGAATTCAGATAAAAAACAAAGAAAGAACTTTTATAACTGTTATGACAATTAGATTAGCTGAAGAATTAACTGAATATTTAAGAAACAAAAATATTAAAGTTGCTTATTTGCATAATGAGTTAAAAACTATAGAAAGATTCAAAATTTTAAATAATTTAAGAAAAGGAATTTATGATGTAGTAATTGGAATAAATCTTTTAAGAGAAGGACTAGATGTTCCAGAAGTATCAAAAGTTTTAATTTTAGATGCAGATAAACCAGGATTTTTTAGAAGTGATAAATCATTAATCCAAATTATAGGAAGAGCATCTAGAAATGTGAATGGCAAAGTAATAATGTATGCTGACAATATTACAGAAGCAATGGACATTGCTATTAAAGAAACAGACAGAAGAAGAAAATTACAGATTGAATTTAATAAAAAACATAATATTACTCCAAAAACCATTATTAAACCTATTGCTTTAGATTTGAGCAGAAGTGATGCAAACATAGATTTTGATGAATTGATAGCAAAAGGAAAGAAATCAAAAGAAAAAATTGACAAAACAATCAAAAAATTAAGAGAAGAAATGCATGAAGCTGCAAAAAATCAGGAGTATGAAAGAGCAGCATACATTAGAGATATTATTATAGAAATTGAATCAAATAAAAAATAATAAAATATATTTTTAGTAATAATAAAAATTTAGTTATATGGTTAAAAAAATAAAGTGCAATATAATTATTAATAATAAGATTGTTGAATATTGATGATATTTATCTACTAATAAAACAAAATCAATTACTGCAATTATTAATGAAAAACAAGAAATAATTATAAAATCCCCTATTTTTGTTTCTAGAATTGATATAGAAAATTTTTTAATAAAAGTTTATCCAAATTTATTAAAAAAAATATTTTTAAAAAATCAAAACAGATATTACAATCCAAATAATAATTTTATTAAAATCCTTGGAAAAAATTATCATCTAGACATTAATATTAATAAAAC
>CAMWUV010000076.1 GCA_947177535.1 uncultured Mycoplasma sp. | reverse complement strand
TTATTTAACCTTTCAATTAAATCCTTTAAATCTTTTGCTAGAATATTTGTTTCACTCTCTGATTTATCAAAAGTTTTTTTAGTACATTTTTGATATTCTGTTTTTAATCTAACAATTTCATCAGAAATATCTTTTATTGTTAATGAATAAATTCCTAAGTTTATTTTTCTTTCTCGTAATTTTGCATCAGTGTCAATAATTGATAAAGCAACTTCTGATTTTCTATTTTCTTTAATTGATAAAGTTTTTTTGTGATTTTCAATTTCTTTTTTAATAGTATTTATTTTTTTATCTAATGAAAAAGAAGAAGTTTCAAGCTGTTTACTGTAACCACCTGTTATAACACCGTGAGGATTAATTACTTGACCATCTAAAGTTACAATTTTATATAACTGATAAGTGTATTTTGATATTTCTAAAGCTTTTTCAAAATTCTCAGCAATAATAATTTTATTTAATAGAACATCAAAAATTGGTTGAATTTTTTTATCACATTTTATTAATTCGCTAGCAATTCCTATGAACCCATCTAACTGTAAAACTATTTGTTTATGTTCATCACGCATTGGTTTAACTGTGATGTCATAAATAGGCATAAAAGTAGCAATACCAGCTTTATTATTAACCAAAAAATCAATTGCTCTTTTAACATCTCTACTAGTATTTGTAACAATATTTTGAGTATTTTTTCCTAGTGCAATAGTTATTGCTTTTTCATGTTCTTCATCACACTTAACAAAATCAATGACACACCCTAAAATTCCTGTTAATGCATTTTTATTTTCCAAAATTGATTTAACACCAACTGCATATGTTGGTTTTGATTTAAAAATATCAGATAAATATTCTAACTCACTTTCTTGTTTAACAAGTAGTTTAGACAAATCTAAAATTTCTTTTTCTAAAATCTTTTCTTCATACTTTAAATCATCTAATAATTTAGTAAATTGATTTAGTTCATTTTTATTTCTTTCAATAATTTCATTGTTTGTTTTTAATTCCTTTTCAGAAATTAAAATTTTAGATTCCAAAGCTTCAACTTTTGATTGAAAATCTGACGAATTAATATCTAATGCCAAATCATTATCAAAGATTGATTTTTGAACTTCTAATTGTGAAATTTTATCTTTTATACTATTAAGTTCTCAAGCAAACTTATCTGCTTTAATTTCTACTTCAGATAATAAATTTTTATGATAATTTAATTGCATAATCAAAGAATTTAATTTAGGTCCCAAATCTTCTTTTGTAGATTTTGAGTTTAATAATTTACTTTGAACACTTTCCAATTTTTGTTGTGCTTCTAAAATATCTTTAACTAAAATTGAAATTTCTAATTTTGTTAGTTCAGCTTTTTTTTCTGAATATTCTTTTGCTTTACTAGCTTGCAATTCCAATTTTTTAATGTCTTTGTAAAGTTCTTTAGTTAAATCATTAACTCTATTTAAATTATTTTGTGTTCTTTCAAGTTGTCTTAAAGATTCTTCTTTTTTACGAATATATTTGCTTATTCCAGCAGCTTCTTCGAAAATAGTTCTTCTTTCTTCTGGTTTTGAATCAGCAAACCAGTTAACAGTACCTTGGGAAATAATTCCAAGTGAACCCTTTGATAAACCTGTATCACTGAAAATATCATGAATATCTTTCAATCTAGTTAATTGACCATTAACATAATATTCATTGTTTCCATTACCACGATATAGTTTTCTACTTACTGAAACTTCATCAGAATCAAAATGTAAATGTTTTTTACTATTATCAAAAGTTAAAGTAACTTGAGCATAGTCACAAGCTTCTTTAGTTTTAGAACCATGAAATATAATATCATCACTTTTTTTACCACGAAGTGACTTAATTGATTGTTCACCTAAAACTCACTTAATAGCATCAATAACATTTGACTTACCAGAACCATTTGGACCAACAACTCCAATCATATTTGAATCAAAAGTAAGTTTAGTAAAATCAGCAAATGATTTAAAACCAATAGCTTCAAATTTTTTTAAAAAAATCATTTTTAAATATTCCTATGCTGTTTGTATAAGTAACTAGTAAATTATAAATGATTAAAATAAATTAAATTTAACAAAATAAAAGACTTATTAATAAAATTCAAAATTAAAACTAAATATTTTTAAAAAATCACTTTAGGCATTTTATTTAAAAAAGAAAATAGTTTATAATTTATATGTTGTACAGTTTTAATTAATTTGCTCAGGTGGCGAAATGGCAAACGCAGTAGACTCAAAATCTACCGGTAGTGATACCTTAAGGGTTCAAGTCCCTTCCTGAGCACCATTAGAATAGAAAAAATTAATTTATAATAAATACTTATATATATTACTTACTCAAAAAAATAAAAAAAGTGCCTTTTAACAAAGGTACTTTTTTTATTTTTTTTTGATTAATGGCGCGCCTGAAGAGATTCGAACTCCTGACCCTGCGCTTAGAAGGCGCATGCTCTATCCACTGAGCTACAGGCGCAAAGATAATAAAATTTTTAACTTTATTATTATATTTTAATTTTAGAAATTTATAAAAAAACTATTCTCAAAAAATTTAAAGAACTGTTGGTTTTATTCATTAATCATTTTCAATAATACCTTTTGGTCTAGTCATTGCTTTTAAAGAGTCTCTAATTCCTTGAACACCAAAACCAGAATCTTTAATACCAACAAAAGGAAAAATATCTGGACCTCTTGAACTTGAACGATTAATATTAACTGTACCTGTTTCTAAATATCTTGCAATTGTTTTAGCTTCTTCTTTATCTTTTGTAAAAACAGATCCTTGCAAACCATACTGGCTAGCATTAGCAATTGCAATTGCTTCATTAACAGTAGAAACTCTTATAATCGGAAGAATAGGACCAAATGGTTCTTCTCAAGCTAGTTTAGAACTTGTACTAACATTATCAATTACAGTGTGTCTAAGTAAGTTGTACCCTTCAACAGTTCCACCATATACTAATGTTGCTCCTCTTTCTAAAGCATCATTGACTAAGTCTAAATTGTAATCTAATGATTTTTTATCAATCAAAGGTGTGATATCAGCATTATCTAATGGATTTCCTACTTTTAGTTTTAAACATTCTTTGATAATGTTGTCTAATAATTCATCAGCAATTTCATTAGTTACTAAAACTCTTTTGATTGCAGTACATCTTTGACCAGAATAAGAAAATGCACCCTTAACAATTTCTTCAGCAGCTAATTCTGCATCAGCATTATTTGTAACAATTGCTGGATCTTTCCCTCCTAATTCTAAAACTAAATTTTTCATAGGTAATTTTGCTGCTAATCTTTTACCAATTTCTGTACTACCTGTAAATGTGGCACCTGCAATTCTTGGGTTTTCACAAATATAATCACCAATTTCACTTCCTTTACCAGTAATTAAATTAAAAACTCCACCTATAAAATTTGCTTGATCAAAATATTTTGCAAGTTGACTTGAAACCAAAGAACCTTGAGTAGCTGGTTTAAAAACAACTGTGTTACCAACTAATAATGTTGGAATAATTTTTGCTAATCCTAAATTAATTGGATAGTTAAATGGAGCAACTGCTAAAACCACACCAATCGGTTCATGGTAAAAATAACCAGTTTTCCCTTTAACATTATGTTCAGATTCACCAATAATTGTTGGATTAATAAATTCTTTTTCATAAATTGCTATTGTTTCATATATGTTTTCATAAGTTCTTTCAACTTCTTTAAGTGCATCTTTATAAGACTTTCCAATTTCATATGCCATTAAAGTTGCTAAAAATTCTTTTTCTAATATAAAAATTTCAGCAAACTCTTTAATTTTTTTAATACGCATATTAGGAGATAAATTTTTTCAAACATTAAAACCTAAATGTGCTCCTTCATATGCTAAATCAACATCATTTTTTGATAAAGCTGCAACACTTCCAATAATTGTTCCATCAATTGTTGAAATAACAGGAATAGTTTTTTCACCATCTAAAAATTTTCCATTAACATATGCACTGCCTTTATAAAAGATTTTTTCCATATAAAACACTCCGCAAAATAATCTAT
>CAMWUV010000075.1 GCA_947177535.1 uncultured Mycoplasma sp. | reverse complement strand
AATTAACATCTTTTAATTCTTTAAAAGGGTTTTTAATAACTGTTTTTATAACTTCAGGACTTTCATCATTTAAGTCAATTAAATCATTTAGCAAATGTGAGTTATCTGAATTATCAACTATTTCTTCTATATTATCTAATTCTAATTCATCAATTTTTGATAAATCATTTGTTATTTCAGGTTCATCATTATTATTCAAATCTTGAATTAAATCAGAATTTTGTTCTAAATTTTCTTGTGCATTTCCAACAGCTACAAATTCATCTAAATTTGCATCTGATGGAATATCTTCAAAATAATAAATTGGACTTTCTGTTTCAATTTGATGATCTAATTCCATTTCTATTTTTTGATCATCACTTATTTGCATATTTTTATTAATAATTTTTTCAAGTCTTTCTGTTTCATCATTTAATTGTAATAAATCATTCATTTCTTCTTCAGAAGCTTGATTATTTAAACGTAATTGATCTTTCTTATTTTTGTCTTCTTCATCAAAATCAATTTTATCTTTTAAAATGAAAGGCGTTTTATTAACTAAGTTACCACCAAATAAAGTATCAGGCTCTCTTTTTGCGATTTTTGGAAGTTTGTAAAAAGGTTTAATATTGCTTTCAATTTCTTCATCAGTTAATTCTTTGAGTTGTTTATAATCAATATTATTTTTTTTATTTTTAGTAAATACAGATTGACGATATTGTTCATAATCTGAATCTAGAGAATTACCAAATATAACAGATTTTTTAATTTCATTTTCAATTTCTTCTTTTTCTTTTGGATCCAACAATTCAATTACTTGATTGTTATATTCAAAAATACTTTCATTAGAAGGATCAATATTTTCTTCTAATTCTTCTTTTTTATTATTTTCATCAATTATTTTTTCAGATTGTTGTGTTTCTTCAACTTCTTCAACTTTTTCATCTTCTGATGTTTCTAATTCAGATTTTGGAAAATTTAATTCATCTAAAACTTCATCTAAATATTCACCTAAAGATACTGGCTCTTCACCATTTTTAAAAGCAGGCATTTCCAAGATTTTTTCAATTTCTTGATCAGAAATATTTTCTTTTTCTTTTGGACTACTATCATGTTTTGCTAAATCTGATAACAATTCAATAGCATCAACTTCTTTTTCCAATTTATCAACTTCAAAATTAAATACATTATCATCTGTTTCAACATGTGGAGTTTGTTCAGCATCTAAATCATTTTTAACATCTTCTGATAAATTACTTAATGACTTTTGGATAAGTTCAGACTCATTTTCTAAAACATTGGCTACACTAGTTCCGTTTTGTAATTCATATTCAGAAATTTTTGTATTTTTTGAGTAGTTGTGTTCAGCTTTTTTAAATAACTCTTGTTCATTCTCATATAAAGATCTATCGTCAAGAAAAACTTCATTGTTATCATTAATTTCTTCATCTTTTGTTTCTGATTCTTCATTACTATCAAAATCATTAATTTCATTTGAAACTTTAAGACCTTGATCAAAAATTTTCTGCTGGTTGTCATAATCTTTTTTTTTGAATTCTTCAGAATTTACTAATTGATCTAATGCTTTTGATAATTCTATACTTTCATTTGGAAGTGATAAGTAACACAAACTTGTGATTGTATCAAACACAATTTCACTTTTCATTTTTTCAAAAAGGTTATTTCCATCTTCAATATAAATATTTAAAGGACTTCTTTGTTCTAAAGATCTTAAGTTAACACCTTCTCTTAATTTTGTCATTTTATCAATATGTTTAGTTCATTTTTGATCTAAGTTAACCAATAAAATTTCATCAATAACATTTAATGCATTAATTTGTGAAAGAATTTCATATTTAACTTCAATTATTTTTTTAATAATTGCTACAACTTTATCTGCAGCAAGCATTATAGGCATACTAACAAAAAGAGAAGAATCAAAATAAGTAAATCTTAAAATTTTATCATTTAAAAATTCAGTAAGTTTTTGCGCATCCACTAAAGAAGTATTATCAGCATTTTTAAAATTATTAATTTGAAAACCAACAAAATCATTAATCATATTATTAATAATTGCAAAGTTACTTGTTTTTAATAAAATCTGATCACGTTGTTTGTAAATTAACTCTCTTTGCAATGATAAAACATGATCATAGTCCATTAAGTTTTTTCTAATATCGAAGTTTAAACCTTCAACTTTTTTTTGCGTTGTATCTAACATTTTAGAAAAAAACCCAAAATCATAATAATCATCTTCTAATTTTTCAGAAGCTTTTGCAAAACGGTCTGTAGCAAATCTTTTAAAAAGTGAGTCTTCAAGTGAAGTAAAAAATCTTGATTCACCAGGGTCACCTTGTCTTCCTGTTCTTCCTCTCAATTGATTATCAATTCTTCTAGATTCATGACGTTCTGTACCAATTACATATAGTCCACCAAGTTCTCTAACTTCATCATTAACCTTAATGTCAGTTCCTCTACCTGCCATATTAGTAGAAATTGTAATTGCACCTTTTTCACCAGCATGTTTAATAATTTCAGCTTCTTTAGTATTATCTCTTGCATTTAAAACTTCATGTGGAATTCCAAGTTCTTTCAGTCTTTGGTGAATAATTTCAGAATCAGTTACAGAAGCAGTACCAACAAGAATTGGTTGACCTGTTTCATGTCTTTTAACAATCTCAGCAACAACATGATTTCATTTTACTTTTTTAGTACCAAAAATATAATCAGGTTTATCAACTCTAATTACTGGTTTATTTGTAGGAACTCTAACAACAACCATATTATAAATTTTTAAAAATTCTTCAGCTTCAGTCATTGCAGTTCCACTAACTCCTGAAAGTTTTTCATACAAACGAAAAAAAGATTGGTAAGTAATTGTGGCCATTACTACATTTTCAGGTTCAATTTTAACTTTTTCTTTTGCTTGAATTGCTTGTTGCAAACCAGCATTATAACTTCTACCTTCTAAAACTCTTCCAGTAAATTGATCAACTAAATAGATTTTGTCATCTTTTACAAGATATTCTTTTCCATTAGCAAAAATATAATGTGCAACCAAAGCATTAGTAATTTTATGAACAACTTCAGCACTTTCAACAGAATATAAATTATCTAATTTAAAAAACTTTTCAGCTTTTTCTACACCACTATCTGTTAGTGATATTGTGTTTGATTCATCATCAATTTTATAATCATCTTTTGATAAACCACTTACAAAAGTATCAATTTCTACATAAAGCGAAAAATCTTCTTTAGGTTGTCCAGAAATAATCAAAGGAGTTCTTGCTTCATCTATTAATACAGAGTCAGCTTCATCAACAATTACAAAAAAAAGTTCTCTGATTACTTTTTCTTCAATACTTCTAACCATATTATCTTTTAAGTAATCAAATCCTAATTCAGAGTTAGTTGTATAAGTAATATCTCTAGCAAACATTTGTCTTTTTACATCTTTACTTAATTTAGATGTATTGTAACCAACAGTTATTCCAAGTTTTTCAAATGCTTGTTCAGCAAATTTTGCATCTCTTTCAACTAAGTATTCATTAACAGTAACAATATGCACACCACGTTTTGTCAGTGCATTCAAAAAAGAAACAAGTAATAATGTTAAACTTTTACCCTCTCCTGTGTACATTTCTGCAAAATCACCACAGTGAACTATATAAGCACCCATTATTTGTACTTCATAAGCTAACATTCCATATTCACGATAAATTATTTCTCTAGCAATTGAAAAAGCATCAACAACAATGTCATCTAAAGTGAATTTGTTTTTACTTAGACCATCAACTAAATATTCAGTTCTAATTTTTAAATCATCGATACTTAAAGATTGGTATTCATCAAAATTGTTTTCAACTTGTTGTGCTATTAATTTTGCTTTAACAAGAATTTTTGATTTTTTTTTGATTTTTTTGATTTTGCTAAACTTCATAAATTAACCTTTTTAATTAAAAATTTTGATAAATATTACTAAAACAATTATTAATATTTTAATTTAATATTTCAAGATATTTAAATTTTTTTTAAATACATTTATTTATTAAAAACCAATATAAAATTAATAGACATTTTTATTTAAAAATAATGTCTGCACC
>CAMWUV010000074.1 GCA_947177535.1 uncultured Mycoplasma sp. | reverse complement strand
GTTTGTCAACAACAGATTCATCATTGTTTTTTTCATTGATATTTTTATTTTCTTTAAAAGTTGATTCTGCTTTTTTAGGTTCAAACAATTGTTTAAACACATTTTTTAATTTTTGTAAAAACATTTTTTGGCTAGCAAAAGGAGTATAACTTAGATCTAAATTGTTAACTTCTAAAACTACATCTTTTCTTTCGCATCCTAAGTTATTAACACTTCTAACAACTTTTCTACCAACCATTAACTCAGCCATTTTTTCAATACTTATTTTTGTTACATCAATTGTATCAATGTAAACACCTTTTCTAATGATTGTCGCTTCACTTGCAATTGCTTTAATTTCATGAAGTTTATGACTAATAATAATAATTGTTTTTCCATCTTTTTTAAATTGTTTAACAATATCTAAAAATTGTTCAATTTCTTTGTCAGACAAAACAGCTGTTGGTTCATCAAAAATAATTATGTTTGAATTTCTAAATAAAACTTTTAAAATTTCAACTTTTTGTTGTTGACCAACAGTTAATTGTGAAATTTTTTTATTTATATCCAAATTAAAATTGTATTTTTTTATTAGTTCAAGAATTCTTTTTTTATCTTTCCCTTTATTTAAAAAACCTATCTTATTTGAACTTTCAGAACCTAAAATAACATTTTCTAAAACAGTAAAATTATCAACCAATTTAAAATGTTGATGAACCATTCCAATTTGATAAGCACTAGCATCTTTTGAAGATTTAAAATTAACTTTTTTATTATTAATTCAAACTTCACCAATATCAGGTTCATACATTCCAAATAAAATCGACATTAGTGTTGATTTACCTGCACCATTTTCACCGATAATAGCATGAACTGTGTTTGGCTTAACAAATAAATTAATTCCTACATTAGCTTTAATTGCTCCATTTAAAAATGATTTATGAATATTAACCATTTTTAAAATGTAATCATTATTATTATTTTCTAATTTAATTGAAAAGTTTTTACTAGTTTCTAATTTTTTATTTTTGCTAAGATTGTTATAAATAATTTTGCTGTTATTTTTTTTAGCAGTTTTTGGAGAAGAACTTTTTACTTTACTCTTTTTATTTTCCGACATACTCTAACTCCTTAATTTTTTTTATAAAACATATCTTGTTTTGTTAAATTAATTTTTGTTGCTGTCTCTCCACCCACTCAAGATGGTTCATTAGAAGCTACAGTATAGTATGAACTAGGTCAAGAAGTAGGTTCAGAAGTTATGGCATGCAAGCAACTTGATAAAGCAATTGTTAAAAAATTATTTTTACCATTTTCATTATTATGAATTCATCAGCTTCCTTTACCATCTCAACCATTTAAACCTTTTTCATTGTTGCTTGCTGTACCAGTTTCTCCAATTTGTATTGAATTAATAGTTGCTGGTGTTATAACACTACCTTGAAGTAATTTAGCATATGAAGCAATTACTGAATCAGTTGCAGCTAATTCTTTTGCATGATATTTATCATTCACTAAAATATCATTCAAAGAAACAGTATCTTTATTTAACTCACTGTTATTTCAATCAGAACTTAATTGTGTTGGTGAGGATTCATCACCATCTTTTGGTCTACTTTCATCATTTAATCAAAAGAAAGGATCAATAACATACTGTAAACCAGCATCAGAAACACCAACAGAACCATTATTTAAAGTTCCTACATTATTTCAGCCTAACCCATATCAAGTATCACTACCTTGATTTTCATTACTTTCATTGATTTTTAAATTAGTAGCATCTCAACCATATGAATCTTTATCATTTTGATTATTTACAACTGCTTGAAGAATTGAATTTGTAGAGTGAGTAATATTTTTAACAGATGAAAACTGTAATACTTGTCCATTTCCTATCTGTTGTCCTTCACTATCTAAATGCGTTTTACTTAAAGATGGATCATTTTCTTGCGCAGTATCAACACCAATAACAATTGTTCTATTTTGTTTATTACTTGCTATTTGACTAACTGTTAAAGATGTTTGTGGTCCTGCAATTGGGAAAATTACATTTGCTCCATTTTCTCTCATACTTTTTGTTATTTGTTCAACTTTAGGCTCAGTTGCTGAAAAACTACCAGAAACAAAATTATTAATATCTCAATTATCATTAGATGGAGTAACTCAATAAATTTGTTCAGTTTTTTCTTTTCCATCAATTGTTTTAATTAAAGGTTGTAAAACTGTATTTCAATAATGTATTCCTAATCTAAAACCACTCATATAACTTAAAGTACTGTCAAGTGCTAACCCAACATATGAACTAACACTTAATTTATTATTAGTATCACCTTCTAGAAAATATGCTTTATTTTTATTTAAAAAAACAGATACTGCAATTCCAGCTAAAAAAGATCCATCATCTGCTCTAAAAGAAACACTTGCAATGTTATTAGGGTTTGATTGATATTCACCATAATCATTTGCCATTGCTCCATCAACAAAAACAAATCCAGTGTCTTGAAAGAAATCTTTTCACTCTTCATATTTTTTTGAATTTGAAGTCATTTTTTGCAATGCATCTTGTTGATTATAACCAGTTGCAACAATAAGTTTAGAACCATTTGTTACTGCATATTTGTATGATGTTAATCTAGAGTCATCATCATCACCTGGTCTTTTTCACAATCCACTATTTTCTCTAACTAATTTTGCATCAGGTAAATGACTCTCATTTGCTCAATACAAAAAATCTCTAATTCCATCATATGCACTTTCACTAAAAGATTTATCAGCTAATGTAGAAGTATTGTCTGAAACAATTAACTGCACAGATGATTCATATGTCAAATACGATGAACATGATGATACAAAAACAGCAGAAAAACATGTTGCTGAGAGTAAAGTACAACCTTTAACTCAAGATTTTTTATTTATTCTCCCCATAATACTGTTATCCATTTTTTATTTTGTTATTTTCATTTTTATTTTACAAAGATAACAAGTAAAAAAATATATAAAAAAATAAATTTTTTTATTTATAAAAAGTTATAAAAAAGTACTATAATCATATTTTATTTATTAAAAATATTTTTGTTGTGATAATCCCAAAATTTATTTTTAAAAATAGAACTATCAAAACTATTAATTGTCACACTATGACATGGTTCATATTGTTTAAAGAAAAGGTGAATATCATCTTCTAATAAATTTTTGCTAATTTCAACTTTAGCATTTTTATTTAAAGTAAAAAGTCCTTTATCAAAAAGTTTGTGATGATTTAAACATAAAGTTATACCATTTTCATCATCATACTTTTCACTATCATCACAATTTGCATATGGTTTAATATGACAAGCTTGCAAAATGTTGTAATTCTCAATACAACAAATTAAACACTTTTGATCTCTGTCTAAAACATCTTTTCGAAAAAGATGTTGTCTTTCTCTTTTTTGAACTAAATTAAACTGGTTTTCACCAATTATAAAACCTATATTTTTTAAATTTTCACCAGTACTGATTAAATACTCAACTCCTGCTTGTCTTTCAAATCAAGGCAAACATTTTAAAACTGTAAAATGACAAAGCTCTTTTAAATTTTCAACATCTTTTTCTATATTAGTAGAATCTATATCAAGATAAATAATTTTATTTTTTTGACTTCAAGTAAATCATTTTTTATTTTGGTTATTTTTTGATTGTAAATGATCTAATGGACCTTCTTTCATAATTGAAAAAACAGATTGTTCTAAAACTTTATTAAAACCTAAACCCCATTGATTCTTTGACTTTTGAGAAGATAAAATTTTAAATAGTTGTTCATCAAATGAACAAAAATCATAAAATCTTTTTATCAAATTACTATTTTCAACACTAATTACTTTTTTAAAAGAATCAATACCAAATTCTTCTAAAATAGCAAGAATTAAAAATGGTTTATAAGGGTATTTTAAATTTAGTTTATAAGGTTCTATTTTATAGTCTTTACTAATTTCAAATCTAGTTTGATTATCAATAACTAATGGAGCATTATTATTAATTTTATTTTTTCAAAATAAGTAAGAATCACTTTTTTTATCAATTACTGCCATACATAAAAATTTAGTTCTAATAAATAGTTTAGTTCTAATAAATTATTTTTT
>CAMWUV010000073.1 GCA_947177535.1 uncultured Mycoplasma sp. | reverse complement strand
GAATATCTGAATCTGACTTATTTATTTTTTTATCAGATTCTAAATCTAAAAACTTACTAGTACTTTTAACTTCATCAGTTTCTTTATCAACATCTCTAAAGAAAATTAATTTTCCAATATCATCATTACTATTTCCCAAAATTGCACAAATTGTAGCATCAATTGCATGGTGTGAATAATCTTCTTTTCTATCTTTTTTAAGATTTAAAAATTTTTCAGATCTATATCTTTGAGTATACTTACCATTAACACTAATAATGTTTATTTCATCATTAGATAAATTTTTTTTAACAGTTGCTTCAGAAATTCAAGCATCTAAAGCTTGTTTTCCAATTCTACAAGCATATCTTGTATCAGCTAAGTTTCTACCAATAAAACCAGCACGTCTACGGTAATCATTTGGTTTAACATCTAAACATAAATTATCAAATTTTTGTTTATTATAAAATTCACCTTCTGTTAAAAACATTTCTTCCCACATTTTTTTAAAAGTAAAAAAACTCTTTCCTAGATATTCTCTTGAAGTTCTATTTTTTTTCTCTTGATTACTAGTTCTATGAACTAGAACTTTATTATTTCAAGAATCATCATATGAAATAGAATATGGAATAATATGATCAATTTCTGAATAATTAGGATCATTAATAACTAATTGTGCATCTAAAGTTTTACCAGTATAAACATCCCTATTGTTTTGTGAATAAAGTAAATTTAATTTATTTATTATTGTTTTATTTTCACCATCATATTCATAATTTTTTTTTGCTTTATTTTTTCTTTCTTCATTAGCATTTTTAATTTTTGTTAGTCTATCTCTTTCATCCTTAGAATTTCATTCAGTTGGCATTTCCATAACAACATTTTTTATATAATATGTTTGTTTAGTGTGATTTGATGGATTGTAAATGTATCTTTTTAAAATTTTATTAAACACTTTTAATGTTTCTCGAAATGAACACTTTGTTGTAGGAGATAAAACAAATTCTTGATCATCTAAACAATCTTCATTTATGTACTTTGATTTTTCTATATCAAATTCAAATTTACTTTTTTCATTTTCATCTATTTTACTTTTGTATTTTTGGTTTAAAGTTTTTCCTTCATCTACAATTTCTTCTTTAATATATAAATCTAAAGCTTTATAAGACATTGAACTAGTTGATTGTGAGTTTATTTTGTCACTTTTTAAAACTAATTCTTCAACTAAATCTTTATCATCTATTTTTAAATTTAATTCTTTTTCTATTGCTTCATATTGTTTTGGAAATCTTGCAAAAACATCAACTAAATCATTAAAAAACTCTTTTTTATTCATTAAATCATCATAACTATTAATTGAATATTTAGAACCAAGAATTGAAAATAAAATTTTTGTATTGTCTAATTTTTCTAAATTTTGATTATCAGTTGATTTATTAGACTTTGATTCTTTTGTAGGGTATTTGGAAATATTGTTAATATTTTCAAGCTTGCAAATCTCTTTGATAATAATCAAAGGATTTTTTGAAGGCGAAGAGATCATTTTAAAAATTATTTCTTTTTTTTCTTTTTCAGATAATCAACTATTTCCTCTATTAAAATCATTAATAGCAATAGTATTTAACTGATTTAAAATATTTGCAATTTCTGATGAACAAGATTTTTTATTAGCTCTATCTAAATCTGGATAAACTGAACATTTTCCAATTAATAAATCTCACAAATTGCTTGCAACTTTTTCAACTTTACCGTCTTTTTCCCTATACAATCCATACTTAGTTGGAGATTTTTCACTTCCTGGACCACTTGAAAATTTTCTTAAACGATTAAAAACACCAGTATTTTCTTTTTTATCTCCTAAATAATCAATAATAAACTGATTAGGTAAATACTTTTGGTTTTCTAAGATTTTTTTAATTTCTTTTTCTCATTGAATTTTTGAAAACTCACTATTAATTTTTTCATTACCTCTAAAATATCCATATTTTTCAAATTCCATTTTTTGAATTTCACTTGGATATTTATTTAAATATTCTTTTTTAGAATTAAACTCTTTAACTCTTGCTAAAAAAGATTTGTCATTTTTAATATTAAGTTCTTTATAATTTATTTTTTTAATTCTTTCATCAATTAATGATTTATTATCTTTAGAATCATTAGTTTCATATCATTCAGCAAATTCTAATATTTCTTTATTTTTTAAAAAATCATTATAAATTGTTTCTTTTCTTTCTCATTGTTCTAATGTCATATATGAATAGCCACGGTGAGAAAGGTAGTAATATAAAACACGAGCTAATTCTAAAGGAGTTAATTCTTGATTTAATCCTTTTAAAATTAAATCTAAAACTGATTTATTAGTTTCTTTGCCAATGATTTTTGCTATGAAATTTTCTTTAGTTTTATTAAAATCATCAAATGATTCTATTCTAAAAATATCAAAATATTTTTTTGTTACTAATTTAATAAAATCATTTTTACGATTTTTTCTTCTAGAAATCAATCTTCTTCCATGTCTTTTTAATCTACGGTTAACATTTTTTAAAGTACCATCTTTAGGATTTTTAAGTTCTTCAAATAATCTTACACCTCTGTCAATGATGTTGTTTTCCTCATCAACAATTGCTCATCCAACAGAAGTAATCCCAATATCAAACCCAATATTTATTTTTTTCTTCATTATTAACCTCCTAAGAATTTATATTTAATTTGGTTCTTATGATTACTAATATTCTACTAATAACAATTTAATTTATAGCAGTTAAATGAATTAAATATGACAAAAAAAAAAAAAAAAAAATGGATTTATAAAACCCATTTTTAAAATAAAAATATACTGTATTTTAAACTCTAATTTCTAGATTTTGTAACTTCAATGAAATTTCTTCAACACCTAAAATTCTTTTTAATTCATGAATGAAATATAACATTTCACATGGAACTTCTTCAGCAAATAAAAGGTTTTTAGTGTCTTTATTTCAACCATCAAATTTTGTATATAAAGCAGATGTTCTATCAACTTTATTAATTTGTGGAAGTGTTTTAGTTCGCATAAAGTTAAATCCATACTCTGTACAGATTTTTAATTCTTCAAAATTGTCCAGTCAATCAATATTTTCTAAAATAATCTTTTTAATATTTTGTTTTTGAATGTTTCTTTTAATTTTTACAGCATCAATTCACCCAAAAGATTTGCCATTGTATTTTAAAAAATATGGAAGTTTTGTTGTTTCTTCTTCATTCAATAAAGCTATTAATGAATTGTCTAAATCAACACAAGACAAAATTCCTCATTTTTCAATTCCTTCTATTTCTGGATAAAAATTATTATCAAGATCTAAAACATTACAAACAACATTATATTGCTTTGCTAAATTTTCAACAAAAATATTTGCAGATGTAATTAAATTTTCTTTAATAGCTTTTCCAAAAGTTAAAAGTCTTTCAAATTCAAGCTTTAAATCAAATTTAAAATTTTCAAATTTTTCTAAAAAGATTTTTTTAATATATAAAGTTCCATCTAAAACTTTTAATAAATAATCTGGATTATCAAAATATTTCAATTTAATTCCAACTTGTAAAGGAATATCAGATTTAACCACTAAATCAGGATTATTAGTATTAATAATTTCTAATTCAGATAATAAATCACTAAATCTTTGATGAAATCAACATTTTAAATAAGCTTCTTTAGAAATATATAAATTAGATTTTTTACTTTCATCTTCAAGGTTATTTAGAATTTGAATGATTTTTTCAACACTAATAATTGCATTATCATCAACTATTATTTTTCTATCATTATTTAAAAGTCTAATAATTTCATCAATTGAAATTTTTGAAAAATCACTAATAATGAAAAAATTTAATGTATTTGGTGAATTAAATACTTGAAACTTTTTAAAATTTTCATTATTGATTTTGTAAATGATTTTATTTAAATTCATTGATTGTACCACAATTTATATTATATTTTATATAAAAACTATAATCAATACAAAACTATAATTATAACATGTAAAAAAATAATAATTATATTTTTTAATTATTTTTTTAAACAGCAGATAAAAATAAAAATACCATTTTTCTTTAAATCAAAATTGAATTATGCAGCACTATTAAAAAAGATCATTTATTATCAAACTTTTTATAC
>CAMWUV010000072.1 GCA_947177535.1 uncultured Mycoplasma sp. | reverse complement strand
CTTTTTTATTAATACAAAAACTAAAATTTTTGCATTTTTATTTATAAAAATAAACTACAACATTGTTTTTTGAAACTTTATAAAAAATAAAATTAAAATAAATTATTTTATTTACTTAAAATAAACTTTTAACACTATATAACTAAAAGCATTCATATATAATATAATATTTGAGCAATTTAGTAAATTATAAAAATAACTATGAGAACATGTATTGGCAGTATTATTAGAGCAAACAAAGCATTTAACATCATTCAAAACAATGACAAAATAGCAGTTGGTGTAAGTGGTGGAAAAGATTCAATGTTAATGTTGAAAGCTTTATCCATTTATAAACAAATTCTAAAAAGTGAAAAAAACTGAAACATTGATATAGTAGGAATTCATTTAAAAATGAATTTGTGTCATATAGAATATGATCCAATTATTGAATATTGAAAAAAATTAGGAATTCAATTTAATGTTGTTGAAACAACAATGGGCGAAATTTTAAGAGGGCAAATTAAAAAGGGAAAAATTCAGTGTTCACTTTGCTCAAAATTAAAAAAAGCTATTTTAATAGATGAGGCTAAAAAAAATAACTGCAATAAAGTTGCAATGGGGCACCATGCTGATGATGCAATTGAAACATTTTTTATGAATATGATAAATGAAGGAAGAATAGCAACTTTTAAACCAAAAATGTATTTAGACAGATCAGATATATGATTTATTAGACCATTTATATTTGCTAGAGAAAAAGATATAGCAAAAGCTGCAAGAAAAGAAAATATGCCCATTGTTCCATGCGGATGTCCAATGGAGGGTTTTACACAAAGAGACTCAATGAAAGATTTTTTAAATAATAATTTTTATAAAAATAAAAAATGAGAAATAAGCTATAAAAATTTTTTTAATGCATTAATTAATGGTAAAGAATTTAGTTTGTGATTTAGTGATGAAAAAAATCAACAAATTGATTTGATTGAAAAAATAAAAAAAGAAAACTAAAAAACAAGAAAAATTACAATCTAATTTTTCCTGTTTTTTATAAATAAAATAATATATAAAATTACATCTTATTTTTAAATCTTATTTTTTTAGTAATTGTAGTAACACCAAATGCCAACAACGAAATAGCAACAGCTGATGCTATAATAACAATTACAATTATGAATACTTGAATATCAGAAACAGCAGGTGATGGCTGAAAACCACTTATTTTAAAATTCATATCATAACTAACTTTAGATAAATATGTATTATTTGTTGTTACATTAACATTTTGACCTGTAACTGGTGTTAAACTGGAAATATCACTATCAGTTACACCCTGAAAAGATGAACTAAATTGAATATTATCAGGTAGTGCAAAATTGAATGATGAAGTGAAATTTAAAATACCATTTGCTGTATCATTGTTTCTAGAAACAACAGAAATATTTGGAAAAACTGATGTTGAATTTTCTTGTCATGATTTAACTAAAAAATTATTTAAATCATTATCAGAAACAGAATCTACCCCAGAAGTATATAACTGACTTGGTAACATAGGATTATTTGATAATGCATTATTTGTTAAGTTTCCACCAAAACCTGGAATTAAAACATAAAATGATTGTCATTGTGCTGTAGTTGTACTAGTATTAATTGGACTTACTGTAATTTGTAAAGCCAAAACACCATTTGAATTAAAAAATTCTTCACTTATATTTTCAGTTACAGCATTACCTTCACTATCAGTTGAAGTTTTTTGGTTAAAAGCAGGTAACTGACTTTTTGTTGTAATATTATAACCACTAAAACTAGTTGGAACATCAGCTCCATCTGATGAATTTGGATTATTTTGTGAATTATTTTCGTAAGTTGAAGTAGATCCTAAATTAAAAATTTTATATTTACTATTACCTGTTGTATTTCATTTTGAGTTATCAACTCATACTATATTTTCGATATTTGAATCATTTCCAACAGTAACTATATTTGATGGTAATCCATTGTAAATAGATAAAATTTCTTTAGCTTTTTTATGCGCTTGTTCATCACTACTAGAAAAATTTGGAATTTTAATTCCTATTCCAGAAATTGTAGAAGTATCTTCTCCATTTTCAGAATGATTTAACATATTTAGTAATGTATATCCTTCATGTGCATATGAATCATCCACTTGAAAACCTGATATTTTTTGACCATTGCTAAAAGCTTGTAAATTTTGTGAAATACCAGAAAATGATTCATTACTAGAGTTATTTATTGCAAAACCTGCAATTATTGGAGATAGAGCAAAAATTCCAAAAAGACCTTTAATAATTTTTTTTCTCATAAGTATAATTTTTTTTAACATAATAAAAAAGATTGTTTTAAATAAAACTATACTATAATTATATGTTTTGTATGATTATTTTTCAATAATAAATAATTTTAAATTTTCAATTTTGAACATTATTTTAATTTATCAAATAGTATATTTGTTAAATATTACTTAAAATTAATAGACTTAAATATTTAAATATTATAAGAATATTAGAAATATAATTTTAAATGATTTATTTAATATAAATTTAAAAGGAAAAAAATATGAAGAAAGACAAAATGAGTTGTTTAATTTGACCTGAATTAAATGACTATACAGGAAAATCTAAAACAATTGCTTGTTTTACAAGTGAGGAAGATTTGGATATTGAAAAATTTATCGCAAAAATTTCTAAATTTTGAAATGACTTATCAACATGAATTTTAAATTCAAATAAAAACCCAACTGATTTAAGTCAAAGTTTAAAATTTTGATTCACAATTGAGAAAAAACAACTTTCAGAAAATGATATGGAAAAACTTGTTCAAAAAGAAAATGAAAAATACATTTTAAAAAATTACATAATCAAAGAAGAAGACTTATATGATTTCAGTTGAAAAAAGTTTCAAGAATTTGCTAAAAAGGAATTAGAATCCATGAGAAAATCAAGTTCTGATTATATGTGTGCTTTAACAAATGCTTTCTATGGTCCAATTTGTGATACTTTTAGACAAGATGAAACAGGAACAGTATCAATTATCAAAATTTTACCTAGTAAACAAATGATAAATGCTTTTTTTAATCAAGCAATTAAATTCATTAATTCTCCTGTTGTAATTAATAAATTCAATGAAAAAACAGTTCAAACAGCTACTAAAATACTGGAAAACTATTTAAACATTCCTAAAATTGTTGAAATAAAATAAATCATAATAATAAATATATTAATATAAGGATAATTATGGGCATTATTGATAATATAAAAAAAGGTGTAATAAATTTAGGTTATAAACCAACTATTGTATATGCTGAAGGGTGAAATAAAACAGTTCAAGAAGCAGCTTTAGAATTAAAAAAAGAAAACATTGTTGAACCAATACTAATTTTTAAATCAAATAGTGAATTAACTGAATTTAATAATTCTTTAAATATTCAAACAATTGTTATTGAATCAACTGATTTGAGTAAATATGAAAATCTATTATTTGAATTAAGAAAAGAAAAAGGTTTAACTATTGAAGAAGCAAAAAAACTCGCTAAAGAACCAAACTATTTAGCTTGTTTATTAGTAAAAGATAATGATAACTATGGAGCGATCTGTGGAATTGAATATACTACAAAAGATACTTTAAGAGCGGCTTTGCAAGTTATTAAAGCAAAAAAGGGAAGTATTGTTAATAGCATTATGATTCTTGAAAAACCAGGTAAGTCAATTTTTGCATCAGACATTGGATTAGTAATTAATCCTACTGCTGAAGAACTTGCAAAAATTGTTCATAACTCTGTAGATTTCATTGTTAATACTTTAAAAATTGTTAATAACAATGTTGCAATGTTAAGTTTTTCAACAAATGGAAGTGGAGCTGGAGAATCTGTAGATAAAGTTAAACAAGCTTATGAAATTTATAAAACAAATTTTAAACAAAACCCTAATGCTAATGTATATGGAGAAATTCAATTCGATGCTGCTGTTGTAGAAAGTATCAGAAAAAAGAAAAGTCCAAATTGCACATGAAAAGGTGATGCAAATGTATTTATTTTTCCAAATTTGGATGCAGGAAATATTTCTTATAAAATTTTGCAAAGATATGCTGGTTTTGAACCAACAGGACCAATTATCATTGGATTAGATAAACCAGTAAATGATTTAAGTAGAGGTGCTGGCTTAAATGAAGTTGTTTCATTAAGTTATGTAACAGCTTTACAAACAAAAAAATAATAAACAAAAATAAATAAAAAGATAAATAAAAAACCACATTATTTAAATGTGGTTTTTTATTCCTTGAGTGAAATTTGAAGTGCAACACTATACTACCACATTTAATA
>CAMWUV010000071.1 GCA_947177535.1 uncultured Mycoplasma sp. | reverse complement strand
ATATGATAATTTATTTATGTCATATTAGTTGTATATATTAAAGTTAATAAGTAGTTATCCAATGATTAGATTATTCATTAAATCAAATTGTTTAGGAAGTAAAAAAGCAGAAGAATTTTTAAAAAAGAATGATATTAAGTATGAGAGAATAAACTTAAGTTTTACTCCGATAAAGGAAGAAATCTTGTTTTTAATGCAAGAATTAGTTCCAAATTTATCAGATTTAATTAATTTTAATTCTGAATTTTTTGAAGTAAATCCAGATTTAAAAAACCATTTAATGAGTGTAGATAAAATTGATAGAAATAAAGAAATTTTAGATTTTATTTTGCAATATTCATCAGATGCTTTAAGTTTTCCAATAGCATTTGATATCTCTGATAATAAAAAAGCAGGTAATTTATTTGTAGGTTTTAATGATTCTGAATGAAAAGCTTTTTTAGAAGAAAACAGTGAATTTTTAGATCCTGTTTATTCAAATATTAACAAGAGTTTTATTTTTAAATCTTGCTGTTTTTATGATGAAGTCAAAAAAGAAGACACAGATATTTTAGTCAAAATTGGAAATTAAAATAAAAATAATGAATAAATTTTTAATTATTGATAACCAATCACCTAAATCAATTTTACTAAGAAAAAAAATAGAAAATTTAGCTCCAAGTGATTGAGAATACAGTGACACTGATTATGAATATATATTTGTAGTTGGTGGAGATGGTACATTTTTAAGAAATCGCTATAAATATATAAATAAAAAAATTGTTGCAATTAATGGTGGTAATTTAGGTTATTATGCATATTTTAATTCATTAAATTTAAAAACTCTTTTTAAAAAAATAGGAAATCAAAATTATTTTTTTAGTCCTTTAACTATTGAAATATCAATTAATGGCAAAAGTTACTTTTGTATTAATGAAATTTTAATTAGAAGTGACAAAGTGTTAGATACTCAAGTTTATATAAATAATGTTTTACTAGAGAATTTTAAAGGAACAGGTATAATGGTATCTACACCTTTGGGATCTACAGGACATGCAAAAAATTCAGGAGGAGCTATTGTTGATCCAAATCTTGATTTAGTACAATTTATTGAAATTGAACCACTAACTCAGAAAAAATATAATTCTTTAAAATCTCCTTTTATCTTAAGTTCAAAGAATAAAATTACACTTAAATCTAAAAAACAATCACTTGCTTCAATTATTTTGGATGGTGAAAAAATAGAAGAAGATTTTGATAATAATTTAGTCATTGAGTTTAATTATGCTAAATTTAAAATGTTTAAACCAGATTGTAAAAAGAATTATCTGAAAAAATTAAGAGATTCTTTTGTTAGGGATAAGTAATTATGAAAAAAACTACATGATATTATGTTTTAACTTTAGGAATTGGTTATTTAATTGCTAAAAGAAAAGCAAAAAAAATTGCAACTACAGTTAATACTGAATTAACTGTTAGTGATGATATTCCTTTTGAAGTTAATGAAATTATAGAAGCAATTGGTGGAGTTAAAAATTACATTTCTAATACTGCTTCACTTAACTCAATTAAATTTAAAGTAAAAAATATTGAATTAGTTGATAAAGATAGAATTAAAAAAATGGGGGCAAAAGGTGTAATGATGAGTGATGAAAATGTCACTTGTCTATTTGGTGACTATTCAAAAAAACTTTCTTCTTTGATTAATGAATCAAAATTAAAATAAAAAACACAAAGTGTAATTTTGTGTTTTTTTTAATTAAGATTTTAAAAAATCATTATTATATTAAGATAAGGAGACAAGAATGATTAAATTAAATTTAGACAATTTTTCAAGTGGTTCAAAAGAAGTTGAAAAAATTTTTAAAGCTTATAAATCAAAAGTTGAAACCTTAAATAAAACAATTGAAGAGAGAAAGTGTAAAGGGGCTTCAATGTTAGGATGAATGGATTATCCTAAGAACTATGATAAAAATGAAATAAAAGAATTAATAAATTTATCAAAAGAATGACATGACAATAAAAAAATTAAAAATGTTGTTATGTTAGGGATTGGTGGTTCTTATATTGGAGTTAGAGCAGGAATTGATTTAGTATTACCTGAATTTAATAGAGATAAAAAAATTTATTATGTTTCAAGTATGTCTTCATCTTATATTGTTTCTTTACTAGAAAAATTAAAAAAAGAGGATTTTTATTTAATTGTTATTTCAAAATCTGGAACTACTTTAGAAGTTGGAATGGCTTTTAGAATTTTTTATAGTTTTTTATTTGAAAAATTTGGTAGCGAAGGTGCAAAAGAAAGAGTAGTAGCTATTACAGATAAAAATAAGGGAATATTAAGAAAAATAGTTAATAAAGAAAAAATTAAAGCTTTTTCTATTCCAAGTGATGTTGGTGGAAGATTTAGTGCTATCACACCTGTTGGTTTATTTGCAATGGGGGTAATGGGCTTAAATGTTGAAAAAATATTAAAAGGATGTTCTAGAGCAATTGATGCTACAAAGAATTCAAATATTTTTGAAAACACAGCATATCAATATGCAGTTTTAAGACATTATGAATATGAAAAAAATAATAAATTTGTAGAAATCTTTTGTATTTATGACAATGCTTTGCATTTTTTTAGTGAGCATTTAAAACAATTGTTTGCTGAATCAGAAGGAAAAGAAAAAAAAGGATTACTTCCTTTTAATTGTTTATTTTCAACTGACTTACATTCTGTTGGTCAATTTTTACAAGAAGGTAGTAATATCCTTTTTGAAACATGTATTGAGTTTAAAAAACCACTTGCTGATATAAAAATTCATGAATTTTTAAATGATGAAGATGGATTGGGTTTTTTAAATGGGAAAAAACTTGATTACATCAATAAAGTTGCAGCAAGTAGTACTATTGATGCTCATCACATTGAAGGCAATGTTGATATTATAAAAATTGAATTAGAATCAAGAAATGAAGAAACTTTTGGATATTTATATTCTTGATTTTCTAAAGTTGTTACAATGAGTGCTTTACTATTAAAAGTAACTCCTTTTGATCAACCAGGTGTTGAAGCATATAAAAAAAGAATGTTTGCTAAACTTCAAAGTTAATAAAAAAATTTTAATGAAATAAAAAAACAAAAAGCAAATAAAAGTTTTGTAAAAATATTTTTTAAAAAATAAAATTTATTTACTTTCTTATTTATAAAAATTATAAATAATAAAATTTGTGATATTATTTATAAACACTAAAAATAATAAGGAACAAAATGAACTTTCCATTTCAAGCAAATGATTTTAATAATTCTTTAGAAATAGCAATTGCAGTAAATTTATTAATTTATGTAGTTTTGCTTATTTCAGTTCCTTCACTTCTTATATTAATAATTTCTTTTATTAAACCAAAAATCAAAGAGAAATCTAATTTTTATTTATATGCATTTTCTTCTGCAATTTTTATTATGATAGGAACTGTTGGATTAATAAAAGAAGGTTTTGAATCTAGTCAAGATTTTACAGATACTTTAACAAACATTTCTAAAACTTCTCAAGATTTGATAACTGCTGCAATTATTGGTGGTGGTGCAATTATAGGTTTATTTGTAGCAATCTTATTTAGATTTATATTTGTTAAAAAATCTGGAGAGGTTCATCTTTCTCATGATAGCCATTCACATGATGACCATATTTTTAATCTATCAGATATTGATAATCCAAAAGCAGCATGACTTGTAATTTTTTTAATTTTAAGCCATAGAACAATTGATGGTTTTGTAATGGGTGGAACCATTGCTAAAATAAGCAGTGAAAATGAACCAATTAATTTAGGACTAGTAATTACTTTTAACATTCACATACTAATTGAAGCTTTAATGGTTTATTATCGTCAAATTCAATTTGGACAAAAAAGATGAAAAGCTGTTTTATATAACTTTTATACTTTGTTAGCTTTAATACCAATTATGTTTATTGGTGCATATATAAACAAGTATCTAGTTTATGCAGGGTGAATTTTACCACTAGCAAATGTATCAGGTGGATCTGTTATTACATTTGTTGGAATAATAGAACTTGTTCCAGAATTTTTACACCACAAAAAAATGTCATCAAAAGAGTGATATAAATTAATTATTTGTTTTTCTTTTGGTATTGTTTTTGCCTTAGTTTTTTTATCTTTATCTCATAACCAACATTCTGAAACAGAAATCAATGAATCAACTCAAAGTTTTATAGAACAAATTAAGCAAGTTATTAAAATCTAAAATTAAAATTTTTCATTAATGTCTTTTACAAATACTTTTTATTTTTTAAATTTTTGAAAGAATAAAATATTAAAATCTTAAATAGATTATTTTGCGG
>CAMWUV010000070.1 GCA_947177535.1 uncultured Mycoplasma sp. | reverse complement strand
CTTCTAGACTTATATATTCTAGTTCCAGTTAACACAATTTCTACAAATTCAAAAAGTCTTAGAATTCAATCAAAATTTGTTTGTGTTGATCACATGCTTTTTAATGCAATAAAAGATTTAAAAAATAAATATTTTCTAATTGGAAGAAATATTTTTATTAATGAGTTTTTAAAAAGAGATTTAAAAGTTTTTACTGTTGAAAAAGAAGGTGAAGAAATTGGAATATCAGCAACCTTATTTAATGGGAAAAAAATTATTATTAGCTATTCTTCATCATATGATGAAGAAATTTTAAAAACAATAATTGGAGCTCAAAAAGATGATTATAATTTGATTCACTTTAAAAGAAGTGCAACTCAAAAAGAATTATTAGAAATTATAGAAAAAGGTATAAAAAATCCAAAATAAAAAATTATTTTGGATTTTTTTAATTATTAATTTTGTTTTTTTATTTTTTCTCAATATTGTCTGTATTTAACTTCATTAAGACTATAATCTAAAGGTTTATAAAATTTTTTGTTTTTTATTTCATCTGGTAAATACTGTTGATTTACATAGGAAAAGATATAATCATGAGGATATTTATATCCTTTTACTCCAAGTTGAATTGAACTTTTATAATTATTATCTCTTAAATGTAAAGGAGGTGCATAAGTTGCAGCAGATAAAGAATTTAAAGATTCATCAATTGCTAAATATGCTGAATTTGATTTTGGACTTAAACACAATTCAATAACTATTGCTGATAAAGGTAATCTTGCTTCTGGTAATCCTAAAGCTTCACTTGCTTGAATTGCTGCATGAACTTTTGGGCCCATATTTGAATTTGCTAATCCTATATCTTCATATGTAACAGCATAAAGTCTTCTATAAATAGAAGTTAAATCTCCACTTTCTAACAATTGACTTAAATAATAAATAGCAGCATCTGGATTACTTCCTCTAATTGATTTGTGTAAAGCAGATAATAAGTCATAATGATTTGTTGCTCTTCTATCTATTAATGAATTTGAAACTTTTCCTAATTCTTTTAAAATAATCTCATCATCACAATCTTGGTAATAATTTAAGATAATTTCTAAATAGAAAAAAATCTGACGAAAATCTGATTTTGAAATTTCTACAATTGCTTCTATAATTCGATTTGATAATTTTATTTTTTTAGAATTTAAGTATTTGGTTAATTCATCTTTTAAAATTAAAGGATTAATATTTTCAATTTTGTATAAAAGCATTCTACTTCTTATTGCTGGATTAACTTTGAAAAAAGGATTTTCAGTAGTAGTTGCAAAAACAGTAATCATATTTTTTTCTAGATACATTAGTAAAAGATCTTGTTTATCTTTATTTAATCTATGAATTTCTTCAATAACAATGATTGGTTTTTCTTTATTTTTTGTTTTTTCCAAAATTGATAATAAATCATTTTTATTATTAGTAGTTGAATTAAAGTAGTGAAATTCTTTATTCAGTTTTTTTAAAATAAACTGAATAGAAGCAGATTTTCCAACTCCAGGATTACCAAAAAAAAGAATTGAAAATAAAGTATTATTTTCAATCATTTTTATTATTATTGAATTTTTTGGAAAAATTATATCTTTACAAATTAATTCATCAAAAGTTTCACAAAATAGTTTGAATTTTTCTTTTTTCATTTTTAAAAAGCTTTAATTCTTTTAGAAATATTATTTTGTTTGTGTTTTGCAAATCTTTTTTTCAATTTTGCATTATCAATTTGTCGATAATTTTGTTTTACTTCTTTTAAAGAATTTTCTCTTTCTTCAGAAATAAACTTTTTATTTTGATTAAAATAGAAAGTTAATAAAACTATCAAAGAAACAATCATTAGCACTATCAAAATAACTGAATTAAATCCAAAATTTCCTTGACTTAAATAATTACCATTTTTAGAAAAATTACCAAAAATTGATCCAGTTTTTGAAAAATCAATAGTTGCAAAAGAAATAGGGTCACCATTAGAGCTATAACCAACATAGCCACTTACAATTACTAATCCTGCAACAACATAAAAAATTCTAATAATTGAATCTATTGCCATAAGAATATAAATGGGACCCATAATAGAAATAAAGGTTAAATTAAAGGTTTTTCTTTTCCCAAAAGATTTTCTATATGCTAGTATTCAATAATAGTAATTTGAACAAAAATAAACACAAGCAAATAGTTCAATAGCAGCAATTATTAATGAGTAATAAAAAGTTACTAAATTTAAACCAAAAACAAAATCTTGGTTTTTTTTATCTCCAGCTGAATAAACAGCACTTAAAATAAAAACAATTAAACCCATGAATAAAATAAAACCACTAATAACTGACGATAATCCAAGATAAGAAAGTCAGTTAGTATTATTTCGATTAATTTTAATTTTCATAATTTAATACCCTATAAAAATTAAATACAATTTTTTTGCTGTTGTCAAAAGTTATACAACAAATTTGCTTTTAAATTGTATTTATATGAAATTATTTTACAAGCAATTTTTTCTTTTTCTCCTTTTAAAACTAAATTTTTTACTTCATTCAAATATTTAGAATAATTTTTTTCATTTTCATCTTTTTTTATATCATTGGAATTATTATCAATCACTATAACAAATTCACCTTTCTCAATTATTTTTAAATCATCAATATTTGCTATAGTTGATCTATAAATAGTTTCATTTAATTTTGTTAATTCTCTTGCTATACAAATTTTGTTTGAATTATTAAAAATCATCTTAATTAAATTTAGTGTTTCTTTAATTCTATGAACAGATTCAAAAATTATGATTGTTTTTAATTCTGTTGATAAAGCACTCAACTCAGTTTCTTTAATATTTTTTTTATTACTTAAAAAGCCATAAAACAAAGTATTTTTAGTTTGAAAACCTGAAATTATTAAAGAGTGCATTAGTGAGCTTGGACCATTTACAACATTTACATCTCAATTATTTTTTATGAAATGATTAATCAATAAAAAACCTGGATCACTTAAAATAGGATATCCCGCATCACTTAATAAACAATAATTTTTATTTTTAAAATTAAATTTGCTCACAATTTCTTTTTCATTAATAGTATTTAAAGTATGAAAATTTTTATTAGTCAAAGATATGTTTAATAAATTTAATAATTTTTTACTATTTCTAGTGTCTTCACAAAAAAAATCATCTATTTCAGAAATAACAGAAATTGCATAATTACTAATTTCTTTAATATTGCCTATTGGAGTTGCAACAATAAAAAGTTTATTATTATTCATATTTTAAATTATTGATATATTATAAATTTACTTAAAATTATAAACTATGACAAATTTAAAAACTAATCAAAAAAAAATATACAAAATAGCAATTATAGGTGGTGGTGCTGGTGGAATTTTTGCCAGTACAATAGCAAGTTATTTTAACTTATCAAATATTTTATTAGAAAAAAAATCATCATTAGGTGGACAACCTATTGAATTGTATCCAAATAAACATATTTATGACTTTCCTTGCTTTCCTGAAATTAAGTCAAGTGAAGTAATTAAAAAATTAATTATTCAAAATAATAAATATGAAAATGCATGCATAAAAACAGATGTTAATATAAAAAATATTTATGAAGTTAATTTTAAAGATAACCCATATTTTTTGTTTGAAACAAATCAAGAAACTTTTTTAGCTGAAAAAATTATTATAGCAACAGGTAATGGATCATTTAATCCAAGAAAATTAGAAATCAATAATGTTGAAATTAAAAGCAATCTAATTAATTATTCAATTGAACTAAATAAAAATATTTATAAAAATAAAAAAATTATAGTTTTAGGTGGTGGAGATTCAGCAGTTGAATGAGCAAATTATTTTGTTGAAGAAAATATTTCACAAAATGTTACTATTGTTCATCGAAGAGATAAATACAGATCAAGTTTATTTATGATTGAATCTCTTAAAAAAAATAATATAACTCAAAAATTAAATTATGAAATCGTTAATTTTAATGAACAAGATAAATTAATCACAATTATGCATAATGAAACTAATCAGCAAGAAATATTAAATTTTGATTATTTAATTGTTCAATATGGACAAATTGCAAGCCCAATTAACATAAAAATATTTAATGATTTAGAAAAAGAAAAAGGTAAATATAAAATAGATTTAAACCAAAAAACAAGTCATAAAAACATTTATGCAATTGGGGATGCTACTTATTTTAATTGTAAACCAAACACAATTATAACTGCTTGTGCTGATGCAATTAAAGCATTGTGACACATATCAAAAAATAAATATGAGAATAAAATTTAATTTTTTATTTATTATTTTCAGACTAAATTATTTAAAATATTGTTATTAATTTAATTATTAGGAAACATTTTGAT
>CAMWUV010000069.1 GCA_947177535.1 uncultured Mycoplasma sp. | reverse complement strand
AAATATCAATGTTGAAAAATAAATGTTAATTAAAAATAATATTTTTAATAAATTAATAATTAATTTTTTTTCTTTGTTTTTAAATTTTCAATTTCATTCTTTTTAGGAAGTGGTTTTCCAGGATTTTCTTTAATAAATTTTTCATAAATTTTATCACTTAAAATATAATTACATTTTGGGAAACTTGAACATCCTATAAAAGTTTGTTGTTTTCTTGATTTTCTTTTTAATAAATCTGAACCACATTCAGGACATTTTTGTTCAATGACTTGTGGTTTTTCTAAAGGTTCTAAATGTTTACAGTCTGGATAGCCACTACAGCCAATAAATTTTGATCCACCTCTTCTTGCTCTTTTATAAACTAAATCTTTTCCACACACAGGACAAGGTCTTCCTACTTTTTCATCCTCAACTTTTTCCATAACATCATATGCTTTTTTTACATCTTCTTCAAAAGTAGGAGCAAATTTTTTAATTCAATCTTTTCATTGTTCATTACCATTTGCTATTTCATCTAAATGCTCTTCCATTTTTTTAGTAAAATCTTTATTAATAACATCTGGAAAATATTTTTCTAATTGTTCAGCAACTATTTTTCCAATTTCATTCATAACATAGGTTTTCTTTTCAATCCTTGCATAGCCACGTTCTAAAGCTACATTAGCCATAGAACTATATGTTGAAGGTCTTCCAACACCTGCTTTTTCTAAATCAGCAATTAAAGTTGCTTGTGTATATCTTTGAGGAGGTAGAGTTTCATGTTTTTTAGTTTCAATAGATTTAGAATTAATTGACTTTCCAATTGGATATTGATTTAAATCAATTATATGCACTTGTTCATCTTCATCAAAATCAGTATAAAGCTTTTTAAAACCTTTAAATAAACACTCTCTAGAAAATGTATAAAACTCACAACCATTATTATCAAATTTTATTGTTACTTTTTTAAATTTAGCTGGAGCCATTAATGAAGCTAGAGTTCTATTGTAAATTAATTGATATAAAGCAAATTCATCTTTACTAATTTTATTTTTTAATTTTTCAGGTGTTAAATAAGGATCTATTGGTCTTATTGCTTCATGAGCGTCTTGAACATTATTATCTTCTTTTTTATTTGTTTTTAATTCATATTTACCAACATATTCTTTTCCAAATTCCTTTTCTATAAAAGGAAAAGCATTGTTTAAAAAAGTATCAGAAAGTCTTAAACTATCAGTTCTAGGATATGAAATCAAAGCAATTTGACTTCCATCTACTTCTACACCTTCATAAAGATGTTGAGCAATAAGAGTTGTTTTTTTAGAATTTCATCCTAATTTATTAATTGCATCTTGTTGCAAAGTAGAAGTTTTATATGGACTTTTAGGATTAGATAAATAAAAAGATGGTTCTTCAATTGATTTAACTGTAAATTTTTTATCTAAACTATCAGCAACTTTTTTTGCAGAAACTTCATCTGCAAAATCTATTCCTGATGGTGAAAATTTTTTATCAGTAATTTTAATTCCAGTTATCTTTGGATTAATTTCTTTCAAAATCAAACTATTTTTATCTTCTAAAATAGTGTCTATTGTTCATCAATTTTCACTAACAAAATTAGCTATTTCTTTTTCTCTATCTTCAATGAATTTTAAAGCAACAGATTGTACTCTTCCAGCAGAATCAGCTTTTAATTTAGTTTTTAAAAGTTTTGATAATTTAAAACCAATCAAACGATCAATAATTCTTCTAGCAAATTGTGATTCAACTCAATTGATATCAATATCTCTTTTATGATTTAAAGATTCTAAAATTGCAGCTTTTGTAATTTCATTAAATGTAATTCTTTTACATTTTTTTTGATCTTTGTTATCTAGCACTTCATAAACATGTCATGCTATTGCTTCACCTTCTCTATCAGGGTCAGTAGCAATATAAATTTCTTTTGCTTTACTAGCTTGTTTTTTTAAATTATCAACAATTTCTTTTTTACTAACTTCATTTTTATTATTAGAATTTTTTTTAACAGTTGGAATTACTCAATTAGGTTCAAAATCTTTATTAAATCCCATACCATATTGATTTAAGTCTCGAATATGACCTATTGTTGCAATAATTTCATAATCTTTTCCTAAATATTTAGCTAAGGTTTTGATTTTATTGGGAGACTCTATAATTAATAATTTATCCATATTCACCTCATTAATTATTTAAAACAACCAATATTATATATAACATATTTTATTTTTTTTAACTATTTCAAAAAGTTAAAAAAGAAGGTTTTGACCTTCTTTTATATATTTATAAATATTATTAAATAATTCCAATATAATATTGATAAAGTTTTTGTCCACCATCAATTAATTTACATTTTATTCCAAAATTTTCATTAGCAAATTTTTCAATATTTCTAATTTCTCTTATTGTTATTCCATTACCATAAATAACATACAGTGTTTTAGCTCTTTTATTTTTTTCAACTAATCTTCTGATTAAATTTTTAACAGCTACTTCACTGTTTTTTTCAGACAAAATTATTTTTTTATCATAAATACCAATAAAATCACCTTTTTCTACATGAACACCGTTAAATTTAGAAGTTTTTACAGATGTACTTAAAACGGCTGTATCTTGTTTTTTAATTGCTCTATTCATTGCTCTGATATTTTCAAAAATTAATTTATCAGTATTATAAACTAAGCAGGCAGAAATAACTTCTACTATATTTTTTGACTTTAAAACTGTTACTTCACATCTATTTTTTGAAAAATCAGCAGCTTGCTCAGCACTCAAAATAATATTTGAATCATCTGTCAAAACCAAAACATTTTTACTTCTTGTTTTATTAATTTGATTAATTATTTCATTTGTAGACGGATTACCAGTTTCTTCAGTGATAATTATATTTTCAATTCCGAATTCAGTTTTTAAATACTCAGCAATTTTTTTTGATGGACATGTAGCAACTATTTTTGGATCATCTACTAAACTAAACTTACTAAATAAATCTTCTGGAGAAATATCTGGATGATTTTCCAAATATTGTAAAGTCATATTATCAACTTTAATTTTTAAAAATTCACCATATTTTTGACCAATCTCAAAAACCATTCAAGGATTAATGGAATGAATATGAACTTTTACAATATCATTATCATCAACAGTAACTAATGAATCTCCAATTAACATTAATTCTTTCTCAAATTTTTTCAAATTAAATTTTAATTTTTCTTGTTGTTTTTCATGAGTTATAAAATCTTTTTGAATAATGAATTCACAACAATATCCAAAACCTTCTTCAACAATATCATTTCTTGATTGTCCTTGAATAAAAGTATTTTTACTTGTAATAGAAATTTGATCTACCGATTCTTTTTGTTGTTCTATTTCTTTAATATCATCAGTTTCATTTTTACCACTTAAACTAATTAAATAGTTGTACATTCCCTCAATAAACTTACATAAGCCATATCCACCTGAATCAACTACTTTAGCTTCTTTTAAAGAAGGTAAAATATCAGGAGTTTTTTTCAATGTATCCAAACCTATTTTTAAAGCATTTTTAAATAAAGTTTCAACATCTTTTTCTTGTTTTAATTGTTCTGATATTACTCTAATTATTGTAAGAATAGTTCCCTCTACAGGATTAGAAATTGACTTATATGCTTTTTCTTTTGCTGAAACAAAGCACTTTAAAATTAATTCAACTGATAAATCTTTTGTATTTTCTTCAATTGGTTGAAAAAATCCTCGAATAATTTGTGAAAAAATTACACCTGAATTACCTCTAGCATTCATTAATAACTGTCGACAAAAAATTTTGCCTATATCATATAAACTAGTGTCATTGTTAATTTGTTTTTTTAAATTTTCAACAGCAGAAACTGCTGTAATTTTCATGTTTGTTCCAGTATCTCCATCAGGAACTGGAAAAACATTTAATTCATTAATATATTCATAATTTTTAGCAATTTCATTTGCACCATTTTCAAACATTGAAACTAAAACTTTTTTCTCAAGATTTTTCATACAAATAATCAGCCTCTTATCTAATAAAAATATCTATTTTGAAATTTTTTAAATCAGTTTTATCTGCTAATTCATAAAAAACTTGTTTTTGAATGATCTTAGCTGTTTCTAAAACATTAACTAAATTTGCATTAACTTCTATACTAATAGAAATATGAATAACAACACCAACATCCATTTGAATATCAGCAGATGAAAAATTATCAACAACACCTGGTGTTGATTTTAAAATTTGCATAATTATTTTTTTAGTAATTTTCGAACTTAACACAATACTTAGATCTTTTCAAAAATATAACTTATTCTATTATATTATTAATTTTATTTTAAGTAAAAAACATATAAATAAAAAAACCTTTATTT
>CAMWUV010000068.1 GCA_947177535.1 uncultured Mycoplasma sp. | reverse complement strand
ATAAAAAATATTTGACTCTTCTAAAATAGAATTTTTATTTTTAAAAGGAAAATTGTCATATAAATTTGATGTTACAAAAGGGCAAATAGGATGTAATAAAATTAATATTTTTTCTAGAATAAAATTTAAAATTCAATAATTTGCTTCTTGATTATGAATTCTGTTTTTTGTTAATTCTATATAAGTATTACAAAAATCATCTCATACAAAATCAGTTAATTTTTTAATTGCAATTAAAAAATTATATTTTTTAAAATGTTTTATAAATTCTTGATAAGAAATAAAAAATTTATTTAACACTCATTTATCAAAATCACTTAATATTTTTGGTTTATTAATACTTTTTATATTTTTACTTTTTAATTGAACAAATCTAAATGAATTTCATAATTTATTTATAAAACTTCAGCAAGATTTCATTTTAGGTTCTGAAAAACAAAGATCTTCTCCAGGAGATGATGAAGAAAGTAAAAATAATCTTAATGTATCAGCTCCATATTGTTTTATTACATCATTTGGGTTAATTCCATTACCCAAAGATTTTGACATTTTTCTATTTTGCTCATCTCTGATTAAACCAGTAATATAACAATTTTTAAATGGCAATTCTTTTTTTAAGTACAAACCAAAAAACATCATTCTAAAAACTCAAAAAAATATAATATCAAAAGCTGTAACTAAAACATCTATTGGATACATAGAACTTTTTTTATCTAATGATTTTGTAGTTGTTATTGGTCATAAACCTGAAGAAAATCAAGTATCTAAAACATCATTATCTCTTATATATAAATCAGCATTTTTAGGTGATTTTGTGCCAACATATATTTCTTGAGAATTTTTTTTATACCATACTGGAATTTGATGACCTCACCATAATTGTCTAGAAATACATCAATCATTTAAATTAGATAATCAATTTATTAAAAGTTTTTCATATTTTTTAGGATAAAAAACAATTTTTTTATCAGTTTTTTGAATTTCAATTATTTTCTTTGCATATTTTGAAACTTTTACAAACCATTGTTCAGACATCATTGGTTCAACTATTACATCAGTTCTTTCAGAAAAACCAATGTTGCTAATTATTTTTTCAGTTTTTAATAATAAATTATTTTTATTTAAAAATTCAACACATTTTACTCTACAATCTAAAATTTTTAAATTTTCAAATCCTACAGCTTTTTCATTAGTTGTGCCATCTTCATTAAAACAAGATACAATTTTTAATTTATACTTTTTACCAAGTTCAAAATCATTAAAATCATGTGCTGGAGTACATTTCATAACTCCAGTTCCAAAATTTTTATCAACATATGAATCAGTTATAATAGGTATTTCTTTGCCAGTTAATGGATTAATAACTTTTTTATCCAAATATTTTTTGTATCTTTCATCTTTAGGATTAACAATTAAACATTCATCTACAAAAATTGTCTCAGGTCTTGTAGTAGCAACAACTAAGAAATCTTTACTATTTTTCACTAAATATTTAATGAAATATAAATTAGTTTCTTTTTCTTTCTTAATTACTTCGATATTAGAAATTGCAGTTTTTAATTTTGTATCTCAATTAACAAGAGTTTTACTTCGATAGATTAATCCATCATTATACATTTTTACAAAAACTTCATTTACTACTTTATTTGAAGTTTCACTTAAAGTAAAATGTTCATTTTCATAATCTAAAAATAAACCCATATTTTTTCACTGTTGTCTGATTTCAGAAGCATTCTCTTGTGATCAAATATGAAGATTATTTATTTTAGATTCTCTTGATTCATTTTTATTGCTAATTTTATTTTCTTTTAAATATTTTTCATATTTAGTTTGAGTTGCTATTCCAGCATGATCCATACCACAAATTCAATAAGTGTTTTTTTGATTTAGTAAATTAAATCTAATTAGAGCATCCTGAATGGTCAAATTCCATGCATGTCCAATATGTAGTTTACCAGTAACATTTGGCGGTGGCAAAAGAATTGAAAAAAGATTTTTATGAATATTTAAATTTTTATAATTTATTTGCTTTTGAATTTCTCATAAAGAGAAATTTTTTTCACATAAATTATGATCATATTTTGTATTTAATTCTTTTTCAATTATTTTACTATTTTTCATAAATGCCCTTTAACTTAATAAATTTAGTATATTTTTCAAAGATAATATATTTGTTTTATTCTTTGCACTCAAACATATAAAACTTTCTTTAGGTTTGTCAAATTTTGATGTGATTTTTTTTATATTATTATCAAAATAACTTTTTGATTGTTTATCAGCTTTATTTAAAACAATATAGTGATTTTTAAATCTTTCAAATAATAAATTGCTTATTTTAACATCTAAATCGGTAATAACAGATAAATCAACAATTTGAAAAACAGCAATTAAATTTTTTCTTAAATAAATATATTCAGAAATTATTTTTGATAATTCAAAATGTTTTGATTTACTAACTTTAGCAAATCCATAACCTGGCAAATCAACTAATCTGAACTTATCAAAATCATAAAAATTTGCTAATTGAGTTCTTCCAGGTGTATTTGATGTTTTAGCTATTTTAGCATTTGCTAAAGCATTAATTAAAGAAGACTTACCAACATTTGATCTTCCTATAAAACATACTTCTTTTTTATCATCATTAATTCAATCATTACTTGAAAAACAAGATTTAATAAAACTTGGCATTATTTTTTAACATTCTTTTTAAAAGTACTCATAATTTGTTTTATTTGTTTTTCAGTAGGTTTTCTACCCATTTGTTGATACATCATTCTTATTTGATTTTCAGTAATAGGGGGATTTTCTTTTATTTGTTTTTTAAACATTTTCCCAGCAATATAATACCCAATAAAACCACCTATAATTAGAGCAATTGGAATTCCTAATCCTAAACTCAATCCTAAAACTAATGCTAAATCCATTTTTTTCTCCTATAAAACTTTTTTATTAATAAAAATTTATTTTATACAACTTAATATATTTTAAATTCAAATTAATTTAATAATATTTTAGTTTAACCTATTCATTATTATCTTCTCTATTAGTATCAAAAAAGTTTATTTCTTCTTCATATGTTAATTCTTCAATTCCTTTTTCTGGAACTATTATTTCTGGTAAATCTTTAATTGAATCTATTCCAAAAATATCATAAAACTTAGGAGTTACTTGATATAAGTAAGGTTTACCAACAGCTTCAGATCTACCAGCTTCTTCAACTAATCCTATTTCTATTAATTTTTCCAACATTGGTGTTGGATCAGTTTTTCTTAATTCATGAATTTTAGATCTTGTACAAGGCTCATTATAAACAATAATAGCAAGTGTTTCTATCATTGCTTGGTTAAGTGGATTTTTTTGTTTTATACCAAAACTTACAGAAATTATCTTTGCAATTTCTGGTTTAGTGAATAATTTATAGTAATCACCTACTTTTTTTAGTAAAAGACCTCTTTGTGAATCTTTTTCATATTCAACAATCATCTCGTCAATTACTGCATTAAAATCACTTTCTGATAACCTAGAAATTGATTTCAATTTATCTTTATGTACACCTTCACTTCCAACAATGAATAATGCTGCTTCAATAACACTTTTTACATTAATACTCACTGTTTTCCACCTCTTTATCTATTTTAACAATAAAAATATTTTCATCATTATCCTTTTGTTCTAGTTGGATAAAACCATTTCTAACTAAAACCAAAAATGCAACAAAAGCTACAACAAAATATCTTCTAGTAAATTTTTCATCTGGAATTTGTTTAAAATAATCCATAAAAGAAATTCGGTATAAAGGAGGAAAAGGAGAAAAAAAATCTCTGATTTCTTTTTCTACGTCATCTATTGATATCTCACTAACACCAATTACTTTAACATTATCTTTGCCAATACTTAAACTTCTAGGTTTTTTAGTATTAATTAGTTTTAAATAAACTTTTTGCATTGCTTTTAAAATAACATTCAAATCCATGCTATCTATAAAATCATCTTGTTGAAATTCTTTTAAAATATTGACTTGTTCTTCTTGTGTTGGAGTTGGTCTTTCAAACATTCTAGATCTATTATTCATATGTTCAACTAATTTTGGGACAATGTTTTGGTATTGCTTATATACTAAAAGTCTTTGAATATATTTATCTCTTTCAATATCGTTTGTAACATCTTCATCAGTTTCCATAGAAGGAAGTATTTTTTTAGATTTTTGTTCAAGTAAGTATGTTGCCATTAATAAATATTCAGTTAAATCATCAATTTTTAATTTATTAAAATTTTCATTTATATAATTCACATACAACTGAATAATTTCAGCTAAATTAATATTTAAAATATCCATTTTACGTTCTTTTATTAGTGAATAAAAGAGTTCAAAAGGACCATTAAATTC
>CAMWUV010000067.1 GCA_947177535.1 uncultured Mycoplasma sp. | reverse complement strand
CTAAAAAATTTTGAATTTTTTTAGCATTAATTTTATTTATAAAAATTGATTCTAAGTTGCAATCCATTTTAAAAAATCATACATCTATTTCATCTAATTCTTGTCTAGAAATAGTTTTATCATCCTCATAATTTTTTCGAAAAAGCAAGTTGTTTCTTTTTAACTCATTAAATTCAGCATCAGTTAAATTATTAACTTTTTTAAAATGATTATAAACTTGGTTTTGTTTATCTTTTAAATGAGCAAAATTTATATGCTGACAATTGTGACAATTGTTACAAAGCAATAATAAATCTTTTAAAATTTGTCACTTTTTTTCATAATTAAAATTCCATAATTCATGACAATGTAAATACTTTAAACTTTTAGAATTTTCGTAATTAAATTGTTTTTTACAAAATTCACACTGATATTTTTTGAATTCTCTAACATTAGCTACAATTACTTGTCATACTTCTTTTTTAAAAAAATATCTTAAATTATTGTAGTGTGCTCCAACTGGTAAATAATCAAGTTGAAATAATAATTTTTTATTCATTTTATTCATTTAAAACTTTTTCCAAAAATAATCCTGTATAAGATACAGCTTTTTTCTCAACAATTTCTTCAGGTGTACCATAAGCAACAATTTGCCCACCTTTTATACCACCATCTGGCCCTAAATCTATAACATAGTCTGCTGTTTTTATTAAATCTAAATTGTGTTCAATAACAATCACTGTATCTCCATTATCAACTATTCTGTTTAAAACATTAATTAGTTTTGCAATGTCATGAGTATGTAAACCCGTTGTTGGTTCATCTAAAACATAAATAGTTTTCCCTGTTGCTTTTTTTTGTAAATATTTTGCTAATTTAATTCTTTGAGCTTCTCCTCCAGATAAGTGTGTAGAAGGTGTTCCTAGTTTTAAATAATCAATTCCAACATCAATCATTAAATCAAGTTTTCTTTTAATTTCTGGAATTTCATAAAAAAAATCTCTAGCTTCCAAAACTGACATTTCTAAAACATCATAAATTGATTTACCTTTGTATAAAACTTGTAAAGTTTCTTCATTGTATTTTTTCCCATCACAATCTGTACACTTAACATAAACATCTGGTAAAAAATGCATTTCAATTCTTATCAGTCCATCACCACTACAATTTTCACATCTTCCACCTATTATATTAAAAGAAAATCTTCCTTTTAAAAATCCTCTTGCTTTTGCTTCTTTAGTATTTGCAAATAAATCTCTTATATCATCAAATACAGAAACATATGTAGCTGGATTACTTCTTGGTGTTCTTCCAATTGGATCTTGAGAAACTTTAACTATTTTATCAACATTTTTTAAGCCTTTTATATCTTTAAAAGGAGCAGTAATTTCAAAAGGATTATTCAATTTTTTTTCAATCCCTTTAATTAAAGTTTCATTTATTAAAGTAGATTTTCCACTACCTGAAACACCAGTAATTGCAATTAATTTATTTAGTGGAAAAACAACTGACACATTTTTTAAATTATTTCCAGTTGCTCCAATTAATTCAATTGTTTTTCCACTATTATTTCTTCTTTTTTTAGGAACTTCTATTTTTATTTTTTTACTTAAATATTGTGCAGTAATGGAGTTTTTTACTTTGCAAACTTCTTCAAAAGTTCCACAAGCTACAACTTCTCCTCCAAAATCACCTGCTTTTGGTCCAATATCAATTAAATAATCAGAAGCTCTCATTGTGTCCTCATCATGTTCTACAACAATTAAAGTGTTTCCTAAATCTCTCATTTTTTTCAAAGTATAAATTAATTTTTCATTGTCTTTTTGATGTAAACCAATTGATGGTTCATCCAAAACATATAATACACCTGTAAGAGAAGATCCAATTTGTGTAGCCAATCTTATTCTTTGAGATTCTCCACCAGATAATGTTGAAGCATTTCTAGAAAGAGTTAAATAATTTAAACCTACATTTTCTAAAAAAGATAATCTATCAATAATTTCTTTTAGTGCTAAATTAGCAATTTTTTTATCAGTTTCATCTAACTGCAATTCAATAAAAAAATTAATCAAATCATTAATATTTTTTTCAGTTAAATCAATTATATTATTTCCATTAATTTTTACCGATAAAGCTTCTACTGAAAGTTTTTGTCCATTACATGAAGGACAATTTAAATTAGACATGAATTTTTCATAATATTCTCTTGCTTTATCAGAAGAAGTTTCGCTAAAACGACGCATTATTAGATTAGCTATACCACCTCTATAAAAGTATCCAGTACTTGAATAAATAGAATTTTTATTTTCATCAACTTTTAAATCATCTATTTCTTCACTTCCATAAAAAACTACATTTTTTTCTTCTTTTGATAAATTTTTAAAAGGTTTATTCAAATCTACATTATGATCTTTTCAAATTTGCATTTCTTTTTTTAAATCAAATGTTGGAGCTATCATAACATTTTTAAAATAAGATACTGCTCCTTCATTTAAAGAAAGGTTAGGGTCAGGAACTATTTTGTCTTTATCTGGTAAAAAATTAAATCCTATTCCATTACATCCCTTACAAGCTCCTATTGGTGAATTAAATGAAAAAAATCTAGGTTCTAATTCTGGAATTGAAAATCCACAAATATCACATGCATGATTTAATGAAAAAAATAATTCTTTTTCATTAATTAAAATTACAACTTTTCCTTTTGATTCTTTAATAGATTTTTCAACTGCATCATAAATTCTACTTTTAGTGACTGTGTCTTCATTCAAAATAATTCTATCAATTAAAATATCAATATTATGTTTTTTATTTTTTTCTAATTCAATTTCATCATCCAACGAATAAATATTTCCATCAATTCTGAGCCTCAAATACCCTTGTCTTTTAAATTCATCAATTTTATTTTTAAAAGTTCCTTTTTCTTGATTGATAATAGGAGAAAGAATTTGAATTTTTGAGCCCTTTTCATATTGAAAAACTGTATCAACTATTTGTTTAATAGAAACAGTTGAAATCATTCCATGGCCATTAGGACAATATGGTTTTCCTATTCTTGAAAATAATAATCTTAAGTAATCATAAATTTCAGTTACTGTGCCTACTGTACTTCTCGGATTATGTGAAGTTGTTTTTTGATCAATTGATATTGCAGGTGAAAGACCTTCTATTGAATCAACATCAGGTTTTTCATTCCCTCCTAAAAATTGTCTTACATAAGAAGAAAGAGATTCTAAATATCTTCTTTGACCTTCAGCATAAATAGTATCAAAAGCTAGAGAAGATTTACCACTTCCACTTAGACCAGTAATTACTACAAACTTATTTTTTGGAATAGCAATATCAATATTTTTTAAATTATTTTCTCTTGCACCTTTAACAATTATATAATCTCTTGAATTATATTTTTTATCCATATTAGTTCCTTTTTTTCAAAATTGAAAAAATATTAATTTCTATTATTTTAATTAAATTTTACATTCTTTAAAAAATAGATTATTTTATTAAACTTTTATTTAAAAAAAATAAAGATGATGATTTTTTTGGTTTACTTTTTTTAGGTGCAGCAAAGAAAAAACCTCAATTTTCTCCTTTTTGTTGAATTCATAAATAGTCATTATTTAAAAAACTTATAATTCGGTAAAAATTTTCTCTATCATACCTTGCTTTTTTTAAAACTCACATAGAACTAAAATTTGGATATTTATATAAATTAGCTTCACTTCATTCAATTCATCTATAATTAGTAACACCATTAAAATTATTATCAATTTTAAAAGCATCTGTATTTAATTTAAAGTGATTATTGTAATCAACCAATAAAATGCTTAAATTATTGACACAATACAAAATATTTGAAATATCAATTTTTGATTCTACAGATCTTGACTGATCAATTTTTAAATTATTTTTTTCTTGACTATAAGTTATAAAAACATTTGGCTTAAAGCTTTGCTCTTTTCAAAATCAATTTAAATTAATATTAACTAATTCCAAAATATTCAAATTCATTCCATAAATAAAATTATGAAATTTTTTTGGATATTTTGAAAGATTAATATTAACAAAATCAAAAGCAAAATTATATTTTCTTTTTGGATTCAAAAACACAAAAGAATTATTATTGTGTTTAATTGCTAATTCCAAGTGACTATATAATCTATTACTTGATTTTAAATAAAAAAAACCTGAATATGCATGCTCAAAATGAAAATTTTGATTAATATTATTTATTGTTGCTGGAAGTGATCCAACTTCAAGTATATCTTTAGATTTATCATAGTTTTCTACTGTTAAAGCAAATGGAATATTACAATTTGAATCAAAAATAATTCTTCCTGACTTATCAAAATAAACTTTATTAATATTTTTGTTAGATTGTGTTTTTGCTTCAAAAAAAACTCTTCCTCTTTTTTTATTACTACTAATA
>CAMWUV010000066.1 GCA_947177535.1 uncultured Mycoplasma sp. | reverse complement strand
GTTTTTAATATCATCATATGAAATTTATTTTTTATTTAATTAGTTAATTTCATGAATATTATTTTTAATTATAATTTTCAAAATAATAATTTTTCTTTCAAAAAGCAAAAAATAGAAATATAATTTTTTTTTTAATTAAAATTAATCAGATAATAGGAAAATAAAAATGCTAACAAAAATAAAAAAAATATCAAAAAATTTTTTTCACTTTATTAAACATGAAATATTTAGTAAAGAATACTTTTTATTTGCACTAAACTTAACTGTCAGAAAAATTTCAATTTATGTTTGTGCAGCAATTTATTTTCTATTTTTATTAGCATATATGATTGTTGCACCAATAATAACAAATGAACAACCAACTTATTTCTTTACAATACCAATGACATCTTTAATAATGGTTTTGCTATTAGCTATAATATCTTCATATATTTCTTTAGAAATATTTAGAACTCCAATAGATGATGGTACTGAATTATTAACAATTTCAAAACCCTTACATAGAAGTCAAATATTTTTTGTTAAATCAATCATATTTTTAATCTTTGCTTTAGTAATATCTGCTATTGCTTCAATAATAAGTTGTTTTTCTTTCACAATTTCATTTGCTGATTACCAACAAACAAGTTATGGAATTGGTGGAATTTTTGTTTGTACAATAATTTGTTTTGCTGTTTTTGGCGGAATCTCAATTTTTTTATCTTTATTCTGTAAAAAAATTGCTTCACTATTAATAACTACTGGATTAACTTTTATTCTTATTTTTACTTCTTTACTTTGTTCACTAGTAATAGATAAAAATGAAAACAACCCTAATCCTGCTGAAGTATCTTACAAGAATGATATATCAAGGATGTCATATACAAACATTGATCAAAACGGTAATGCAAATGTTGTTCAAGGTATGTATTCAGTTGCTAAAGAATCTATGGATTTATTTTCAAATGATAAATTAAACACTAACTATAAAACACCAAAAGAAATTTACAACAATTACTATAGTACACTATCTTTCCCAAAATATGCATATGCTGATTTTGCAGGACAATTAAGTAGTATGTTCATGCTAAATCAAGGAAGTAAAGATGTTTTTACAGGACTTGGATTTCAGTCTTTAATGGGTTCTTCATATAAACTAAATTTTAGTCCTGTTGTTGATTTCAAAACAAATGTTACTAACTTAAATTTTGGAATAGATTTACCAGATATTAACTCTAATCCATTTAGTATTAATTTAGAGTTTTTATATGTAAATAAATATAATGCATCAATTGAATCACGTCTTGGAAGCGTTACTAACTATAACACATCATATAAATACACATATTATTCATATAGCCAACAAAACTTAGTTAATGATAAATATTTGGATTTCTTAGGTAATATAGATAGTATTTTGTTAACAAAAAATTTTAATGATTATACATTTAAAAACATTGAAATTACAGATACTGATATTGAAAAAGTAAAAAAAATTTCAGATAATCTTACTTTATTTTTTAAAGCAATTAATGAAATTACAAGTGAATTATTAACTGTCTACTTTTCAAATGTTCCAGATAACCAATTATCTAGAATTAATGCAATTAAAAATTTAGATAAAATTATATATACTGGAATATATAGAAATTTTATTGGTAATAATAAATCAGATTTAAACTTAGAAAATTTAATTAAATATATGATTGATTCAAATAACCAAAATCAAAATTTTTGAAATAACTATTTTAATCAATATTCACTTCCCTTAATTAAATTTATTTTACTTAGACTCTTAGGTATTGATTTAGAAAGTTATTTTTATATATTATCATGACAAATCGCTAATACTACACAAGACCCATCTTTAGTAATAAATGAAGAAACAATTGAAAAAATAATAATTAATTCGATTACAAATTCAAGTCTTTTTAATGGTAGCTATGTTCATTTTTATATTTTTAATCAAGTATACAGATTTTCCTCTGGATATTCACTTGCTCCTTCAAACTATTTTCTAAATTTTCAAAAAATAAATTTTGTTTCTTTATACAATCCAATATTGCTTATTTTTTCTTGATTAATATTTTCCTTATTAATTGTTTTAATATCTCTTGTTATTTACAGAAAAAAGGACTTTAAATAAATATGAAAAAATTAAGTAATTTTTTTAAAAATAAAAAAGAAAAAAAACATTATGTACCTCAAAATTTTCTTGAAAACTTTATAGGTAAAGATGCAGAAAAAGTAGATGTAAATAAACCAATTCTTGAGGTAATTAATTTAAAAAAACAATATAGCAAAAAAAAGCAACCAGCTATAAATGAGTTAAATTTTAAAGTTTATCCAGGAGAATTTCATGCTTTTGTTGGGGCTAATGGTGCTGGCAAAACAACAACAATTAAGTGTATTATTGGTTCCTATCGTAACTTTAAAGGTGAGGTATACATTTCAGGAATTAATAATAGAAATTTAGAATCAAGAAAAAAAATTGGTTACATCCCCGAAAATGCTAAATTTCCTGCTAGATTATCTTGCTATGACTATTTATTTTACATGGCAAAGTTAAATAAAATAAAAACAAAAGATGCAATGTCTTTTACAGAAAGTATTTTAAAAAAATTTAAAATGTGAGATTTAAGACATTTATCACCAAATAATTTTTCAAGTGGTCAAAAAAAGAAAATATTATTAGCTCAAGCTTTGTCTAGTAATCCAAACTTACTAATAATGGATGAACCAACAGCAAATTTAGATCCAAAAGCTAGAATTGATTTTTTTGAAATATTAGAAGATTTAATAAAACTCAATAAATCAATTCTTATTTCCAGTCATATTTTATCTGAACTTGATTTGCATTCAAATGCAGTAACAATTTTAGACAATGGAAAAATTGCATATTCTAACAAAAGAAACAAATACAATGATAATCAATTATTTTTTAGAATAAAAATTGTTGAAACATTTCAAGGAAAAAAAATATTAAAATACAAAATAAATGAAAATAATGAAATAATTCATAGTTTTAAAAATATAAATGAGTTAAATGAATTAGTTGAATATTTAATTTCAGAAAATCTTTTAAGTAGATTTGAAAAATATTATTTATCAATAGAAGACTTATATAAAAAATATGTCATATATGGGTCTGTTGATACAAAGAATTCAAGAAATCTAAATGACTCTAAAAATAAACAAACATTTTTCTAGAAATAATTTTTTAATTTTTCTACTTGATCTAATTTTTCTCATTCTGGATTTAAATCTTCTCTACCAAAGTGTCCATAAACTGAAAAATTTGAAAAAATAGGAGTTTTTAATTTAAATTTTTCAATAAATGCTTTTATTGAAAAATTAAAAACTTCACTAACTATTAAGCTGATTTTTTCATTTGAATGAATTGAAGTATTAAAAGTTTCTATTTGAAAAGAAATTGGAAAAGGATTACCAATAGCAAAGTTTAACTCTACTTCACATTTTTTTGCTAATTTTGCAGCAACAATATTTTTAGCTATATATCTTGCAAAATAAGCACCACTTCGATCAACTTTAGTAGAATCCTTTCCACTAAAAGCACCACCACCATGTCTTGCAATTGTACCATAAGAATCAACCATTATTTTTCTTCCAGTTAATCCAGTATCTCCAATTGGACCACCAATTGTGAATTTTCCACTATTGTTAATAATTCGATTAAAATTTAAATTCATTTTATATTTTTCTGCAATTTTATCTATAACAAAATTACAAAATTTTTTAATATGATTATTAGTAGCATTTTCAGTATGTTGAACACTCATAACAATTGTTTCTATGACAGGATTTTGATTATCACTATAATTTATAGTTACTTGCGATTTCATATCATATTTAATAAAATTTATTTTTTTCTCTACAATAATTTTTTCAGCAAATTTCAATAAATCATTAGCCATATTAAAAGATAAAGGCATAAAATTTCTACATTCATCAGTTGCGTAACCATAAACAATTCCTTGATCACCTGATCCTATTAAATTTAATTTTTCTACAGCATTAAAAATTTCCTTAGATTGAGAATTTACATTAGAAATAATTGTAAAATCTGACTCATCATATCCTAAAGGAAATAAAACTTTTCAAGCCATTTTTACAACATCTACATAACCTTTGGTAGATATCTCTCCACCAATAACAATTAATCGATTAGCAGCAAATACTTCACATGCAACTTTTGACTCTGGATCTTGTTTTAAACATTCATCTAAAATGGCATCAGAAATTTGATCACATATCTTATCTGGATGTCCTTTACCAACAGATTCACTTGTCTGTAATTTTTCAAATTTATATTTTGTCATAGATTAATATTGTTAAATTTATTTATTATTTTATCCTATTAGTTAAAAAGATTGTTTTTAAAATAAGAAATTAAAATAAAAAATATCAATTAAATTTTTATTTTAAAAAAATTATTTATAAAAATATTATCTTAATTGCTTGTTTTTTTTATAAATTGATTAGTTATAATAAATTGATAAGTTT
>CAMWUV010000065.1 GCA_947177535.1 uncultured Mycoplasma sp. | reverse complement strand
GTGAATGTGTGGTTAAAATAACATCAAATTTTTCAGAAATTTTTGTAACCATTTCAGATATTTTAAATATCATTTCAGGATGAGAAAATTTCTCAATTTCATCAATTACTAATTTATATTTTTTTTCAGTTTTTTTTCAAATGTTTAAACTTTCATTTAAAACTATTTCATATAAAATTTTTAATAAAGAATAATTTAAACTACCTGAACTTCCAGATTTCTCATTAATTTTGTCTAATGCTATAAATAAAAAATCATAAGTTAAATTTATACTATCTGTAATTTCTTTTGTTTTTAAACACTCTTTTAAACTTTCTTCAAAATAAATATCATTATCAAGTAAATTTTTTTTATTAAAATTATCAATAATTTCTTTAAATTTATTTAGTCTATTTTTTTCTTTTTTATTTATCTTTTTTTTATAAATATTTCCTATTATTACTTCATTTAAAAATTTGACTATTTTTGTTTGTGGAGCATAATTTGGGTTTTTTTCTGTTCCTCAATTACCTTTTTTGATTGTGGTTATAAGATTAATTTCTGCAGGTAAAAATAAAACATAATCATCTTCATTACTATACTTTTCATTCAAATATTTCGTTTTTCCAGATTTATTTTTACCAAATATAATTTTTAGACTCATTATTTTTCTCCTTAAGATATTTTTTATTACTATTAATTAAAAAACAAAAAAATGAGTCTTATGACTCATTTTTTTACTAATTATTTCTAATTAAATCATCAAACTCTGCTAATTTTCCAGCTTTTACATTTCTAATTGGCATCATTTGATTAATGTAATTGTAAACCAACTGACCATTAACAAATGTCATCATTACTCTACCACTAATACGGTAGTCATTAAAAGGAGTTCATCTAGCTGATGAAACAATATCTTCATTTTTGATTCATCAACGTTTAGTTGTATTAATAACAACTAAATCAGCATCATATCCTTCTTTAATTTCACCTTTGTTTTTAAATCCACAAACCTTAGCAGGATTTTTACAAAGTACATCTTCTAAAATTGTGATAGGAATTCTTTTGTAATAGCAACTATCAAATAGAATTGAAAACATTGTTTCAAAGTTTGGTAATCCCTTTTGTTCAGTTTCAAACTTTTCAATTAAAGTAATTGGGGTATGATCTGAAGTTATCATATCAATCTTTCTATCTTTAATTGCATTTCATAACCCTAAATTATTTAACATTGTTCCCAGTTTATATTCAGTTGTGATTGTTTTTCTTTTGTATTCATTAGCAATCATATCTCTATTGAATAATAAATAATTAATGCTAGTTGCTGTTCTAATGTTGTAACCTTCTTTTTTATAAGAAAGAATTTTTTCTAAATCATTTTCATTTGTGATGTCATAAAATACTAATTTTGTATTTTTATCATCACAAACACTAAAAAATAAATCAATGTCAAAACCAGATAAATGTAGTAGAACTAATTTTGAAATTCTTAGTGTTTCAGCTAATCTTTTTGAATCACTAATTCTATCACTAATTGTTCTTGAATTTATGCTGATAATTGTTCCAACACTATATTCTTGGATCTTTTCTAATTCATTTAAGTTTGATAAATCTGATACTGAAACAACAAAACCAAAGTTTACATGCGAGTTTTCACTTGCATCATTTACCTTATTAGTAATAGCATCTAAATATTTTTCATTAATCGGAGTTGATGGAATATCTACAAAAGTTGTAATTCCACCATATGCACAAGCACGAGATTCAGTTTCATAATCACTTGATGAATATGCAGACTGTTTTTTTACTCTTGAAAAAGCATCAATAAAACCAGGCATAACCAAGTTGCATTTCATATCAAAAACAGCATCAATTTTCTGATTTAGATAATATTCATTATCCAATTCAGTTTCACTTATTTTTTCTATTATTGAGTCTTTAATAAGAATATCAACTTTTTTGCTAGTCGATAACAAACAATTTTTTAAAAGTGTAAGCATAGAAAAGTGAAACTCCCAAATAAATAATATTTATATAAGATCTTATCAATTTTAAATAACCAATAAGTTAAAGATAATAATATAAGAGTATTTTTAGAAATACTACATAACATAAAAATTATAACATTTTTAAAATATTTTTATCAATATAGGATATAATAAAATTTTTGTTCCAATAAATTTTTAAAATAATTAAATTGTTAAAAATACTGAAAAAACATGTGTTTTTATTCATTTTTAACCCTATTTTGTAGAATAATAAAAATTTTGTAAAAGATCTTAACATTAAAAAAAAAATTTTAAAAATAAATATTTTAGCACTCTACTATTTACACTGCTAAAATATAGGGTATAATATTATGTATTAATGAAACCAGGAGGTAAATTAGAATGGAATTTAGTTATGAACCAAGTAATGACAAAGATGTTTTAAAAAAATATGCTAGAAACTTAAATGAAGAAGTTTCAAACAATAAACTAAATAGAATAATAGGAAGAGAACAAGAAATTAGAAGAGTTATTGAAATTCTTTCAAGAAAAGAAAAAAATAACCCTGTTCTAATAGGGGAGCCTGGTGTTGGTAAAACTGCTATAGTTGAAGGATTTGTTCAAAAAATTATTTCTAAAGAGGTTCCTGAAAATTTATTAAACTGTGTGGTTTATGAAGTTAATTTATCTTCAATTATTGCAGGAGCTTCTTTCCAAGGACAATTTGAAAAAAGATTAAATTCATTAATTAATGAAGCAAAAAATAACAAAGGATCTGTTATTTTATTTATTGATGAAATCCACCAATTAATGGGAATGGGAAAAGCAAGTCAATCTTCAGGAATGGATGCTGCTAACATTTTAAAACCAATTATGGCACGGGGTGAAATTAAAATTATTGGAGCAACAACTTCTAATGAATATCGTGAATACATTGAAAAAGATGGAGCATTAGAAAGAAGATTCCAAAAAATTTTAGTTGAAGAACCAACTCCAGAAGAAGCACTAACAATTATGAGAGGATTAAAAGAAAAATGAGAAATTTTCCATAATGTTAGAATTCAAGATAATGCGTTAGTTGCTGCTGTAAAACTTTCTGAACGTTATATTTCTGATAAATATTTACCAGATAAAGCAATAGATTTAATTGATGAAGCCGCTGCAAAAATTAAAACAGAAGCTCACACATCACCATCTGAACAAATAAATAAAAAAATCTTTTATTTAGAAACTGAAAGAATTGCTTTGCAAAAAGAAGAAGGTTCAGCCCAAAAAGAAAGAATTAAAGAAATTGAAAAAGAATTAGAAAATCTTAAAAAACAAAGAGAAGATGTTGAAAGTGAATGAAAACAACAAAAAGAACAACAAGTAAAATTAAATGAAATTAAAAAGAAAATTGAAAAAAATACTTGAGATGTTGAAAGATATCAAAGTCAAGGTGAATATGAAAATGCTTCAAAAATTTTATATTCAGTATTACCTGAACTAAAAAAAGAACTTGAAAAAATTGAAAAAGAAATAGCTGGCAATAAACAAATTTTAATAAAAGATTATGTTAGTGAAGTTGATGTAGCAGAAATTATTTCTAGAATTACAAAAATTCCTTTGAATAAAATTTTTGAAAAAGAACAAGATAAATTATTAAACTTATTTGCTAATCTTAAAAAACGAGTAAAAGGACAAGATGAAGCTTTAAAACTAGTTTCAGACACTGTATTAAAAAATCGTGTTGGAATCAATAACCCAAATCGTCCAATTGGATCTTTTCTATTTGTAGGTCCAACAGGTGTTGGAAAAACTGAAGTTGCAAAAGCTTTAGCTGAAAACCTTTTTAATACTGAAAAAGCAATTATTAGAATTAATATGAGTGAATATATGGAAAAACACTCAGTTTCTAGATTAATTGGTGCTCCTCCAGGATATATTGGTTATGAGCAAGCTGGTGAACTAAGTGAACAAGTAAGAAGAAAACCATATTCAGTTGTTTTATTAGATGAAATTGAAAAAGCCCATCCTGAAATTTTAAATATCTTACTACAAATTTTAGATGAAGGTACTTTAAAAGATAATCAAGGAAGAAATATTAATTTTAAAAATACAATTATTATCATGACTTCTAATGTTGGTGCTGCATATTTAATGGATAATAAACCGGACTTATTTGAAAGAGAATTAAAATCAACTTTTAAACCAGAATTTTTAAATAGAATTGATGAAATCATTAAATTTAATTCTATTACTATGGATTTTGCAAAAGAAATTTCAGAAAAGATGTTAAATGATTTAGTTTTAAGATTAAAAGAAAATGGATTTATTATTGAATTTGATAAATCAGTTGTAGATTATGTTGCAAAAAATGGTTATGACAAAGAATATGGTGCTAGACCAATAAATAGATTTATTCAAAAAAACATTGAAAATTTTATTACAGAATCTATTTTAAAAAATGAAATTGTAAAAGAAAAATCTGTAAAAATTGTATTCAACAATCAATTAGTAGTTCAAAAGAAAAATTAGGATTAATTATTAAAAACACTGCAAATAATTGCAGTGTTTACTCGATTGAAATATGAAGTGCAACGCATAATAATAAAATTTATGTGGGCAC
>CAMWUV010000064.1 GCA_947177535.1 uncultured Mycoplasma sp. | reverse complement strand
CTTTTTTAGTGTTTTTAAAAATGATAAAATTAAATTAATGCTTTTAATTATTATGTTTGCAAAAAGGTTGTAATATGTTTAAAAAACTATTTAATAAAAAAAATAATGTATCTCAAGAAGAAATAATTAGAGATGAATGATTAAAGCGTGACTATATTCTTGTTCCTAATGAAACAACACCAAATGATTTAACAAATTATCAAAAATTAATTGTATTAAGAAAACCTGAAGGTGAGCAAAGATGTATTGTGGATTTTGCATTATCTTTTAATGATGTTGACAAACTACACTATGAATCTCAATTTAAAGATGTTGATATATATGATAAAAATTTTAAAAGATTAATTCCAACATACTTAAATACAAAAGAAATTGATGATGATGTTGACAATACAGATGAAGACGAAATAAGAATTGTATCTCGTACATTGACTGAAACAGCTGATGAATTTAAACTTTCTGATAGTGAATTAAAAGATTCTTTATTAGATTATGAAGAAATTGAAGTTCCTGTTTTAAGAGTTGATGATAAAAGTGGAAAAATATTCCAAGCAAAACTTAATCTTTTAAATGAAAAAAGACAAAATAAAAATATCATTAAAAATAGTGAAATTGATGATATTGATGGTGTTGATATTCCAACTGAAGATGATTATGAAATTAGACAGGAATGATCAGAAGTTGATTATTATATTGAAACAGAAGAGTCTATAGAGAGAAGAGAAAAGTATAGTGATGTTGATCAAACATTATCACCTTTTTATGTTCCTAAAATTCAACCACTGTTTAGAAACTTTATTGATGTTGATTTTTCAGAGATGGGTAATAATGAAAAAATTAAAGACTCAAAAAATCTTTATGATTTAAATAAAGTTACTAATTCAAATGAACAATTAAATGATGAAATAAATCAAGAAAGTGATAATGCTGAAATAGTAGGATTAGATAACAATTATGAAAATGAAGAACCTGAAATTTATTTTGAACAGCAGCCTGAAGAAAATGCTAATTTAATTCAAAATAATAATGGTGATCCTGAAATTATTTTAGGAGATATTGAAGAAGTTCTTCCTGAAGAAGTTACTGTTGTAGAACAACCTAAAATTTTATCTTTTTTCAAAAATGAAGTTGTTGCAAGTTCTAGAATGGGTTATGGTCAAAATGAACATATAGAAAAACATTCTAAATTTTTTAAAACAGAAAATAGAAATATTAAGTATGAAAAAGTTATTCTTGATAAAAAGAGAAAAATTTATAACATTAGAAAAGTTTTAGTTAACTAAAAAACAAATAAAAATAGAAAATTGAAAACTAAAGTTTTCAATTTTTTTATTTTCCTTTTTATTTTTACTATAGATCATATAGGTGGTTTTATAATAAATTTTTTGTTTTAAGATAAAAAAAATTTAATTTATATATTGATGATTTATGAGTACAAAAAATTTAGTAGCAACTTATGGAATGATACAAAATTATAAAAATGAGAGAACTAATAAATGACTAACACTTGCTGAATTTATTGATAATTCTATTTCATCTTGAATTCAAACAAAAGAAAAAGAAGATGATGTAAAAGGTTTAAAAGTTTCTATCATTTATGATTATTCCAATCCATCAAATAAAAAGATGATAATTATTGATAATGCAAATGGAATGGATGATGAAGAATTAGTTAATTCACTACAACCAAGTGATACAAAAGGTAAAAGTGAAATGAAATATAACCAATATGGTGTAGGAATGAAATTAGGAATTTTTTGGAATGGTGCTGATGTTGAAATTTATTCTAAAAAAAATGGTGTTGAGAATTTTACAGAATTAAAAACATCTAAAAAAAGTCTTGATGAAGCTGTTTCTGTAGAATCTAGATGAAGTAATGAAGGAGTTGTCCCACATGAATCGGGTACATTGATTAAAATTGAAAACGTTTATCCAAATAGAGTATTGAAACAAAATGATTTTGATTTAATAAAAGAAGCTTTGGGATGAAGATATAAAAAACTTTTATGTGACCAAGAAAATAATACTCCTGGAATGGAAATTTGATTAATTATAAAAAATCCTGATAAAAAAGGAAAATCAAAAGAAGAATTGGTAAAACCTTTTTCTATAAAACCTTTTACTTTAGAAAGTTTTGTTGAAAGAAGAAAATTAGATAATAATTTTGATAATATTAAATTTCAATCTGAATATTTAGAAGACATTAATAAATTAGAAAGAGAAAATAGCGATAAAGAAAATAGTGGTAATAAATTACTTTTAGAATTTTGTGAAAAATTAAAAAATAATCAACCACTTGTATCTTCTGTTAATATTTTTTGGAAAAATTTAGATAAATCTGCTGAATTAAAATTTGGAATAATTAATTCAATACATAATAAAAGTTATCAAAAAGTTTGTGGTGTTACAACTTTTCATTTACATAGAGCAATTAATCATGGTCCAAATGATAAAAATAATGAAAGTAGATGTATTTATTTTAATGCTAATTCTCAATCATCTTTAAGTAGTGGTGCTAATCCAACATGAAGAAGATTATTTGGTGAAATAAATTTAACAGGTTTAGAAAAACCTGACCAAAATAAAAGTAGGTTTGATTGAAGTGTTGATGGAGAAGAAAATTTTTACAAAGAATTAGAAACAATATGAAAAAGTTTAATGCCACTTTTAAATTTGATTATAGAGTGAGAAAAAAAATTTAAAATAATTTCAATTATGAAAACAATTGAAGAGAAAGAAAACATAGCAAATTATTCTAAAAAATCTTTAGATATTGAAAAATTAGATATTTCAGTTGAATCATGCCCTGAAACAAATGATGATGAACCTTGTTTTTTTCTAAAAGACTTGGGTAAAAAAATTTGAATTATAGAAAGTCAAGATAAAGATTTTGTTTTTGTAAATGAAAAAAATGATGAAGAAATGTATGTTTATTACAACATTAATCATAGATTTTGAAGATCTTTTATCTTTGAAAAAGAAAAAGATAAAATTAGGGGTGAATCAATTTATCCATTAATTTTATTAATTGCTTTGTGTAATGATTCACTAGAAAAAAAATCAAAGAATTGTTTAGATTTTTTTGATATTGAAGAAAAGCCAAAAAATTTTATTGAAATTATGAATATAGTTGTTAAAGCAATAGAGTCAAAAGATGAAAATTAATGAATGAAAACTTTATAAAAAAGAAGATGATTCTATCATTAAAGAAGATGAAAAATTTAAATTAAACAAAATTTCAGATTTTCATAATATTAATTTAGAAAATATTTTTAATAGCGATATTTATAAAGAGAAAGAACATGTTTTATGTGTTGGTCAAGTTCAATCTGGAAAAACAAAAAACATTGAAAATGTTATAGAATATGCTGTAAAAAATAAATACAAATTAGTTATTATTTTTTCTGGAATAACTAGAATTTTATTCAACCAAACAAATAAAAGAATTAATAATTATGACTATGTTAAAAATGTAAAATTTATTGATTCTGTGAAAAATTTTAATTTGATTCCATATTTAGAAAACAATAAAACTATTATTTTATCTATTCTTAAATCATCTGATTCACTTTATAAAATTTTTTCTGCAATTGATTTAATTAATTGAGAAAATTACAAAGTTTTAATAATAGATGATGAGTGTGATTATGCAAGCATAAATATATCATCTAATAAAGCTTCTAAAGTTTATGATTTGATTTCAAAATTATATAATAGATTTTATGATGTAAAGCTGCTTTCTTTTACAGGCACTCCATTTGCTAATATTGTTTCTTCAAACAGCAAAAACTTATCTATTGATAGAATTGTTACTTTACTAAATTATGATGCATATTGCGGGATAAAATTTTTTAATGAAAATCCTTTAAATTATGTTTCATTAAACAATCTTAAAAAAGACCAATTGGAATGGAAACATTTTTATAATGTTTTTTGGTGCTGAATATTTCAAACTGCTTGTGCATTAATTGAAAATGCTTCATTTAAATCCGAACTATTAATTAATGTTGAAATAGAAAATATAAGTCAGGAAAAAATTTTTTCTGATTTAAAAGAATCCTTTTTAGAAATTTGTAAAGATATCAGACAAACAAAATATGTTATAGATATGATAAATTCTTGTTCTAAAAGATTAAAAATAGAATGCAATAATACAGAATTGATAAAAGAGAAAATCATTTTTATTTTAAATGAATTGAAAAATAAATATGAAAAATCTTTTATTTTATTAAATTCAGAATCTACTGATAAAAATTTTAAAAGTGGTGCGGTTCAATTTTGTATTATAGTTGGTGGGTTTATGATTTCTAGAGGTTTTACTTTTGAAAATCTTACAACTGAATTTTTTTTGAATATTCCAAAATCAGACGATACAAAAATTTCTATTGATACTTTACTACAAAGATGTAGATGATTTGGAAATAGAAAAAAGGAAAATAGGAATAAATTTTTAAGAGTAATAACAAATGATAAGATTTTAAAAGCTTTAAAAATTGCACAAGAATATGTTGAAATTTTTGTTCCTGGAACATCAATAATTAATGTAAATTCAATTTATAAAAAAATAATTGAATTAGATAAATCAAATAAAATTGTGGAGTCTACAAATGCTAAAAAAAGAAAATAGTAAAATTAGAATA
>CAMWUV010000063.1 GCA_947177535.1 uncultured Mycoplasma sp. | reverse complement strand
GAAAGAATTACTAAAGGATTTGAATATTCATACAACATATTTGAATATGTTCAAACAACCATGATATATTGCACTCCAAAAGTTGCAACATATATTATTAATCAACCTCATCATTTTCATCTTGCAAAAAAATTATGAGCAACCAATCATTTAACTATTACATAAATTACTAAAAAATTTATAACATTATATCCTCTGTTTGTAACAGCATCTTTTATTTTTGTAGATATTACAATTCCTGTAGAACTATCTCACAATCCTGTTCCAAAAAGAATTGCTAAAAATTTTCAAAGTAAAAAAATTATGATTACTACTATGAATGCAACATTAATTCCATTTAATGTTAATTTTTTAAACATGTAATTTACAAAGGGAACTATTAATAAGAAAGCAAAATAAGCAGTAAAATATCAAGGGTCTTCAACATAAAATCATATGATATCATTAACTCATTCTTCAATGCTTATTTTTTGTGGTCAAATAGCCCATTTAAATAAAGTAAACATTAATAAAATAAAAGTTATCAATAAATACATTTTAAAAAGTTTGTAAAACTTTATCTTAATTGATTTGTTTTCTAGAAAACAGGAAACTATTACAAATAAATTAACACAAGGAATTGATAAAATTTGAAAGAAGTGTAGTGCATATGCATTATTCCCAGCAAATTTATATAGATCCATAATTGAACCACCATTTGCTGAAGCTCATCCTAAAGATGACTGAATTGTATGTGTTAAAACAACTAATAAAATTGCAATTATTTTAACTCATGCAATGTTTGTTTCCATTTTTTCATATTTTTGTAAATTAAAGTTTTTCTTTAATGATTCTTTAAAAGAAATTATTTGAACATCTTTAACTTCAACTGGATTTTTACCAAATGTTGTAGTATTTTGTTTTAAGTCAATTTTTTCAATAGGACTATTAGTGAGTAAGTTAACTTCACTCTCTTTTTTTTCTAAAATCAAATTTTCATTTTTAATTTTTGCTAGTTTTTTTTGCTTTTTTTGATTTGAAAATTTACTATTTATATTTTCACTTGAATTTTTTTGTATCTTATCAGTATCTTTTTTTATTTCTTTTTCTTCGTTTTTCATAAATTATTATTTTTCTAAGAATATGTTGTTGTTTGTTTTGATACTGTAATATTTCCATCAGGTGCTAAACACCCATATTGTGCTGATGAAGATAATGGAGCCTTGCTACAACCTCAAGCACTAACAATATATTCACCATCTCCTAGCATAACTCGATAATTATTAGAAAATTTAGCATAATCAGTAAGTAGTAAATATTCTCTACCATCTGTTTGGTTGCTATAAGTTATAAATATGTTGGCAAGATTATTACTAGATGTACTACCACCCATTGGGAGTTTACTACTTCATGTACTAACATCTGGAGATATTTTGTTTTTGCTACTAGAAGTTTTATCTATTTCTATTGGTTGAATAGGTTTACTATCACTTCCCTGTGTTGTTCATCAAACAAATTGTTGCAACATATAATCATTTATATAACTGTTATCAACCTCAACTCCTAAGGATTGTAAAAATGTTAAAGCTTTTATAGTGTTAGCATTTCCACTTGGATGTAATTTATCACTTCCTAAAAATAATTGATCATTAATTGTATATGTATAATTTGTTTCGTACATATTTAACATAGTGTAAACATTTTCATTATAGATAACATTATTTTTAAATTCACTTTCACTACCATCTGCTTTTTCAAACATTTCTTTTAAGTAGGCATTATATGTTGTTGGAATACTTTGTCTACCACTATATTGTGTTGGATTAATTGCATTTACAACAACAACAACTTCAGGGTTTGCAGCTATAGCTGCATTAATTAAAGTTTTTATATTTGTTTGAAATTGTTGTTTAGTTGTAAAAGTTGGTTGACCATTTGCAGTATTAGACACTCCATCACTAATTCCTAATCCTATTGAAACAACATCAGCTTTGTATTTTGTAATATCTGCTTGAATTAAATATGGATCTACAGCACGATTTGTAAAGTTACCACTTTGTGCAGCATTTATAAAAATGTCGTCATATCTTTTTCAATCATTTGCCACACATTTTTGAACAGCTTCTGGGAAACAATCAAATCCCTGATTATAAAATGCTCCATGGTCTATACTATCTCCTAAAAAAGTTCAAACTAATGGTTTTGATTTATCATTAAACTTTTCAATAAATCTTGCTTTTGCATCTGAATCTTGAGTAGATTGATCATTATTTGAACTATTAGTATTAGAATTAACATCATTTAAGTTACCATAAACTCTATCAAATACATTTTGATTAGCATCAAAAATAGTTAAACAATAACTATTATCAACTGTTGAAGTCTGTGGTGATGATGAATAAAGATCTGATGTATAAACAAAAATGTTCTCTATTGTAATTTGATTGTTATTAACAACTGCTGAATCTTTTACATAAACAGTTCCTTTATCGTCACCTAAATTTGTGTATTCAAACATTCATTCAACTAAATCTCCATTATTTACACCACCATTTGGAAAAGAGATTACAAAAGTTGCAACATTATTTTCTATTGTTACTTTATCTACATTAACCATTAAATCATTTTTACTATTTAAAATACTTCAATCTACTGGAACTGCATTTAAATGTGTTTTTGAGTAATCTGTTCAATTTGCTGTAGTTCATTCAGCATTAGTTACAGAATTTCAAGGTCTTATAGTTTTTAAAATGCTTTTAGCAACTTCATTACTACCAATTCTAGTTAATGTATAATCAGGATTAACATATTCATAAAAATCATGATATTGTAAATCTAAAAATAAATTTTCATTATCTACAAGTACTACTCTTGGAATTTGTTTTTCATTTAACTCAGACAAAATACGATTTGCTCTAATATTTAATTTAGAAATATTATCATTGTATTTTGCTATTGTCTCATCATTACTTGGGTTTGGAATTTTTCAATGTTTCATGAATATTAAATTAGATGTATTATTTCTTAGTTCTAATGCTTTGTTTACAAAAGTTCTTAAATCATTTTCAAATTGATTTAATGATTGATCAATATTATCTGTTTCAGCATATTCAGAACCAACAATTACAACAACATTTTTTGGATCTAAATTTTTAACTTTAAAATCATAGTTATCATTAATTTCTTTTAATGTCTGATTTGGCTTTGAAATATTTATACAAAACCTTCCAAGTGATGAGTAAGGAGCAGTTGGATTTGTTCCTCCTCTTGAGGTCATTGTTCAACGAATGTTTTCTTCAAATAAACCAACTACATTTTTAAAATTTTTATTATAATCTCAGTCATTAAAAAAATCATTTCCTCCTGCAAACAATCATGTATTTTCAATTGCATCTTGAAATTTTTTATTGTCACCAGGTAAAGGTGAAATTCTATCAGCATTGTCTCCATAAGCAAAAGCTGAATCAGCAACAGCTGTACCTAAATTTTTTGGAATTTGATATTTTAAAGATTCATATTCATCAGAATGTTGTTTTCTATAATTTTCAAAAAACGCTGTAGAAGCAATAAACGGTGTAGCTATTATTACTGCAGTAACAGCGAAAATTGATGTAAGAAAACCCACTCATTTTCATATTTTTTTCATTTTAATGTTCCTCTTTAATTTCATAAATTATTAAAAATTCAAAGATAATAAAAAGAGTTTAAATAGTTTATTTTACTTATAAACAATCAACTCTTTTACTTTCTTATATGCAATGCAGATAATATTATATAACTAAAATTAAAATTATTTTTAATTAGTGATAATATAAACAAAATATGAAAACAATAAATAATGAAGAAATGGTAATTTTATATGATGAAAATAACCAAAAAATTAGTGGTTATTATAATCGGTATAAGATCCCTAAAAATAAAGGATATTATTATGGGGTTAATATTTGATTAATCACAAATAGTAAAAAAATTATTATTCAAAAAAGAAGTTCTAACAAGGAAGTATATCCAAACAAATTTGAATGTGTATCTGGTGGTGTTATTAAAGATGAATCAGTTTCAAAAGCTTGTATTAGAGAAATACATGAAGAATTAGGCTTAACACTAAATGAAACTAATTTAATAAAAATAGATTTCAATTTGGATAAAAAACACAATTATTTTATGCATACTTTTATTTATCTATTAAAAGATAAAATGATTGAAAAAATAAAAATTAACAAAAATGAAATTAGTGAAATTAAAATAGTTAATTTTAATAAACTTGTAGAAATGATTAAAGCAAACAAATTTGCTGATTCCATCAAAAATCGTTTTAAAAATTATAGTGAAATAATGAAAGAAAAAATAAATGATTTAAATTAAAAAAGATATTTTAAAATTTTTTTGAGAAAAGGGGTTATAAATGCAATCAATTCGTAAATACCTTTTAGTTGATGAAATTATTGACCTTTTAGAAAAAGAAAAAGGGTTACTATTTGATAGTAAAGTTTCCAAAGAAAAATTTAAAACCTATTTAATTCAATATAACTATAATTTTTTTGTTAAATGTTTAAGACATAAACTAATGTTTGATGAAAAAGGAAAATATAAAAAGGAATTTGATTCTAATCAAGTTCGATACTTATTCGATATTGATCGTAGAATATCAACTATTATTTTTAAATATTTTAAA
>CAMWUV010000062.1 GCA_947177535.1 uncultured Mycoplasma sp. | reverse complement strand
GCTGTTATGAATTCTTTCCACTTCTCAGCCGAGGAACTAAAGGACAGGATCAGCAACTAGTGGTGATTAAGTTAATATCTGAAAGGACTTGGGCTTAATAGTTAGACTCTGGACCGTGTTTTCAAATATTGTTTGAACGGCATGCTAGTTTAAAAAAAATCAAATAAATGGATAAAAATTTAAGCATTTAACAAATATTAAGAATTAAATATAAATTTTGTTTTAATGCTTATAATATAAATCTGTTTAAGTTGAATGTTATTTCAACTTAAAATCAATCAAAATATCGAGGGGAAAAATATGGATAATAAAAAAGAGTATTTTAATAAGTCAATTTCACCAATTGAATATGCAAAAAATAATTTAAAAGGAAAAATGAGATCAGTTAACTGAAATTTTATTAATGATGAAAAAGACTTAGAAGTTTGGAACAGAATTACTCAAAATTTTTGATTACCTGAAAAAATAGCACTTTCAAATGATTTAACTTCTTGAAACAAATTAGATAATAAATGACAAGAACTTGTTGTTAGAACATTCACAGGATTGACTTTATTGGATACTATTCAAGCCACAATTGGGGATGTAGCTCAAGTAAAAAATTCATTAACTGACCATGAACAAGTAATATATACTAATTTTGCTTTTATGGTTGGTGTTCATGCTAGAAGTTATGGGTCTATATTTTCTACATTTTGTTCAAGTGACCAAATTAATTCTGCTCATGATTGAGTAATTAATTGTGAAAGTTTGCAAAAAAGAGCACAAGTTTTAATTCCTTATTACATTGGAGATGATCCTCTAAAATCAAAAGTAGCTGCTGCTATGATGCCTGGTTTTTTATTATATGGTGGCTTCTATTTACCATTTTATTTAGGCGCAAAAAATATGCTACCAAACACTTTAGATATTATTAGATTGATACTAAGAGATAAGGTAATTCACAATTATTATAGTGGATATAAATATCAACAAAAAGTTGCTAAATTACCTCCAGAAAAACAAGCAGAAATGAAAAAATTTGTTTTTGATTTATTATATGAAGTAATAGATTTAGAAAAAAAATTTTTAAATGAATTGTATGCTGATTTTAACATTGCAGATGATGCTATTAAATTTAGTGTATATAATGCTGGTAAATTTTTACAAAATCTTGGGTATGATTCTCCTTTCACACCTCAAGAAACTGAAATTAAACCTGAAATATTTGTGCAATTATCAGCTAGAGCTGATGAAAATCATGACTTTTTTTCAGGTAATGGTTCTTCATATATTATGGGTAATGTTGAAGAAACAGATGATGAAGATTGAGATTTTTAGTAAATGAATAATGATGTAGAAAAAAAATTTTATATTGTTTACTTTTCTTCAATATCAAATAACACACATCGTTTTATTTTGAAAGTAGGTTGTAGATCAACTAGATTACCAATAGATTTGAATGAATCACCTCCTATAATTACAGAACCATTTATTTTATTAACACCAACTTATGCTGGTGGTCACGGACAAACAGCAGGAGCTGTACCAAAACAAGTAAAAAAATTTTTAAATATAGAAACAAACAGAAACAATTGTAAAGCAGTAATTGCATCAGGAAATACAAATTTTTATGACACTTATTGCATTGCTGGGGATATAATTTCAAAGAAATTAAATATTCCTTATCTTTATAATTTTGAATTGTTAGGAACAAAACAAGATGTTGAAAATGTAATAAAGATAGGAAATAAATTTTGAGAAGATAATAAATTTTAGGAAGTAACAGAAAATGAATAATAACTCTAACACAAATAAAAATAATATTATTGTAGACAAAGACTCATACATATCTCTAAATGCGACTATAAAACTTTTTGATGAAAATGGAAATTTTCAATTTGAAAATGATTTGTTAGCAGTAGATAAATACTTAGAAACAGAAATTTTGCCTAATTTTAAAGTGTTTAAATCTACAAAAGAGAGACTAGAATATTTATTTGTTAATAATTATTATGATTTTGATTTGTTTAAAAAATATAATCCAAATTTTTTAATTTCAATTTTTGAAAAAGCAAAAAGTTATAACTTTAAATTTAGTTCATTTATGGGTGCAATGAAATTTTATACAACTTATGCACTTAAATCTTTTGATAATAAAACTTATTTAGAACATTATGAAGATCGTGTAACTTGTAATGCTTTATTATTTGCAAAAGGAAATGAACAAGAAGCATTAACTTTTTTAGATGAAATGATGACAGGAAGATATCAACCTGCTACACCAACATTTTTAAATGCAGGAAAGAAAAAAAGAGGAGAATTTGTTTCTTGTTACTTAATTAGAGTTGAAGATAATATGGAATCGATTTCTAGAGCTACTACAACAGGATTACAATTATCAAAAAGAGGTGGAGGAGTTGCTTATTGTTTAACAAATTTAAGAGAATTTGGAGCTCCTATTAAAGATATTAAAAATCAGGCAACAGGAATCATTCCTGTAATGAAAATTTTAGAAGATGTATTTTCATATGCAAACCAATTAGGACAAAGACAAGGTGCTGGTGCAGTTTATTTAAATGTATTTCATCCAGATATTTTAAAATTTTTGGATTCTAAAAGAGAAAATGCAGATGAAAAAATAAGAATTAAATCACTTTCATTAGGTGTAGTTATTCCAGATGTTGCATTTCATTTAGCTAAAGAAAATAAAGATATGGCCTTATTTTCTCCTTATGACATTGAAAAAGAATATAAAAAACCAATGAGTGATATTTCAATTACAAAAGAATATAATAATTTATTAAATAATCCAAATATTTCAAAAACATTTATTCCTGCAAGAAAATTATTTAAACAAATTGCAGAAGTTCAATTTGAATCTGGTTATCCATTTATTTTATTTGATGACATTGCAAATGAAAAAAATGCAGCATTAAATAATAGAATAATTATGTCAAACCTTTGTACTGAAATTATTCAAATTAACACTCCTTCTGTTTTAAATCCAGATTTATCATATGAAAAATTAGGTGAAGATGTTTGTTGTAATTTAGGATCATTAAATATAGCAAAAGTAATGGAAAATGGAAAAAATTTTGATAAAACAGTAGAATACTCTATTAAAGCATTAAATGCAATAGCAAATTTAGCTGATTTATCTTCAGCACCAACTATTCAAGAAGGAAACTCAAAAAATAAAGCAGTTGGATTAGGTGCGATGAATTTACATGGTTTTTTAGCTACTAATAAAATTTACTATGACAGTCCAGAAGCTGTTGATTTTACAAATATGTTCTTTTATGCAATGGCTTATCATTGTTATAAATCATCAAATAAACATGCTAAAGAATCAGGATTTGTTTTTGAAAATTTCAAAAATACAAAATATGCTGATGGTTCTTATTTTGATAAATACACTAAATGTGAGAATGATTATTGAACACCAAAAACAGAAAAAATTAAAAATTTATTAAAACATTATGAGTTTCAAATTCCATCTCAACAAGATTGAATTGAACTTACTGAAAATATAAAAAAATATGGTTTAGCAAATTCTCATTTAATGGCAGTTGCTCCAACTGGATCTATTAGTTATTTATCTTCATGTACTCCAAGTTTACAACCTACTGTTTCTCCTATTGAAATCAGAAAAGAAGGTAAAGTTGGTAGAATATATGTACCAGCTTATAAAATAAGTATTGATAACTATATGTATTATGCTAAAGGTGCATATGAAATGGGAACAAAGCCTATTATTGATATTTGTTCAGCTGCTCAACAACATGTTGATCAAGCAATTTCTATGACATTGTTCTTAACAGAAAATGCAACTACAAGAGACTTAAATAAAGCTTATATATATGCATTTAATAAAAAATGTATCTCAATTTATTACATTAGAATAAGACAAGAAGTTTTAAAAGATTCTGAAAAATTATTTGAATGTACAACTTGTGTTATTTAATAATAAAAAATATCAGGAAAATATAATCCTGATATTTTTTATTTTTTTTTAATACTTAATCAAATTTCATTAATCGTTTCTAAAAATAAAGAATAAGATTTTTTATCATTTTTATCTTTATTTTTTTATCTAAATATAGTTTTCTAACATTATTTCATAATAATTTTTTCTTAATTTCGCAAATTTTATCACTTACTTCATTTAAATGTGATTTTTCTTTTCAAACATATTCTTTTTTTTCTTTATCTAAATGTATATATTTTTTTTGACAATTTTCAACTTTTATTATTGCAAAATCCACACTATTTTTTATTTTTGAATTCTCTGTGTCTTTATCTTTAATTGTTAAAACACTTGTGCTATTTTCTGCATAATCATAGCAGTCTTTTTTTTCACAATCAATAGCATTTTTTATTTCTTTAATTATTTCTTTAGGTTCAATATCTGAAGCATTTTGATTTAAATAAAAATCAACATCAATATCATACCCTTTATTAGATTCTTCAATATAGGTAACCATATTGTATTTAATGCTTCCAGTAAATTTGTATTGAAAAGTAAAATGGTTTCTAATTTTATCTTGAACAGAATGAATTAATTCCATTAAAGGTTCTCTTATTTTTCGAAGGTTTTTTCTATAAACATATTTATGGTTTTTCATAATATAGCCTCCATAATTTTTTTATTCCGCTTTCCTACCACTTGGTGTTAAATCCAAATCACTAGAAAAAATTTTTTAAATCAAAAGGTTTTAATA
>CAMWUV010000061.1 GCA_947177535.1 uncultured Mycoplasma sp. | reverse complement strand
AACATCTTCTGATGTTTTTTTTAAATTAATAATAGAAACTTCTTCTTTTATTATATTTATTTCTTTTCTTTGCTGCAGCTTTCTCTTTTTCTTTTTTTCTTAACCCTGGTCTTAAATAGAATTCATGTCTTTTACGAGATTTTTCTGTTTCAGAAGTTATTCTTTTAAAACTTTTTAATGCAGCATCTAAGTCTCCGTTTTTAACTTCAACTTTTGGCATGTAATTAATCACCCAATTTCTGTTAATATAGCATAAATTATAACATTTTTTTTATTAGCAAAAACTAAATTGTTTTAATTTTTTATGTTATTTTTTAAGCAAGTAAATTTTATTTAATTTTTGAAAAAATTAGATAATAATAATTAAAATAATTAAAGAAAATTATGGAACAAAATAAAATTTTTAGTTTTTTAGTCAAATTAAATTTGGTTGATGATGATAATTGAAATAAATATTTTAGCAAGTATTGTGATTTTAAATTTAGTCGAAATAAAATAACTGGATTAATTAATATAAAAATTTTAATTAATCAAATTTTACCGCCTGATATTTTATTTGGATTTATTGAAAATTTAGAACTAGTAGATAAAACAGTTAGTTTTAATATTGAATACAATTACCAAAATTTTTTAGTAGATGATGTTATAAAATATCTTATTTTTTTTACAAGAAAATTTTTAAATAATAAAACTAATAAGAAAGACTGTGAAAATTTAATAAATATTTTAGAATATAATCTAAAAATTAATAAACCTATAATTGAAAATAATACAATTTGTATTAACTACTTGGAAAAAAAACAATTTGATTGTATTAATAAATATTTAGAAAAATTAAATTTTTTTATTAAACAGCATGGATTTAATAATTATGAATTAATTTGTATGGAAGATAAAAAAATATTAAATACAATTATTGAACATAAAAAAAATATTAACGAAAAAATAAAAGAAAAAATAACAATAAAACAACCACAACCAACTGACTCATCTCTTAGTTATAAATTTAAAAAAAATATTTCAGGTGAAATTACAAAATTATCTGATTTATTTGTCGAAATGAAAATGGCAAATGTAGAAGGTGAAATTTTTAAAATTGAAACAATTTTAACTAAAAATGGTTTTCAGATTTTTAAATTTTATATTACAGATTATACAGATTCTATTTTGTTGAAAGTTTTATTTGGCAAAAAAGTAAACCAAGCAGTTTTGGATAAATTAAAAATAGGAACTTGAATAAAAGCTAAAATTAGTATTCAAACTGATTTATATGAAAATAATGAAATTACAGGTTTGATTGAAGAAGTCACTGTTATTGAAAAACCTAAAAAATTTAAAAGATCTGATGATGAAAAAATAAAAAGAATTGAATTAATCAATCATACTAATATGACTGCATTTGAAGGTCTTATTAATATAAAAGAAGTTTTTAGTTTTTCTAAAAAAATGGGTTATAAAGCTGTTGCTATTACTGATAAATTTAATTGTCAAAATTTTCCAGAATTTTATAATGAATCAAAAAAATACCCTGAAATTAAACCTATTTATGGTGTTCAATTGGATAAAACAAATAAAGAAATAGTTGTAGTTAAAAATTCAAACAATGTCAATTTAAATGATGCTTGCTATGTTGTACTAGATATTGAAACAACTGGATTAAGTCCATACTATGACAAAATAATTGAATTTGGAGCAATCAAATATTATAAGGGGACAATAATTGATAGAGTTCAATTTTTTATAAATCCAGAACAAGAAATTAATGAAAAAATTTATTCTCTTACTAGAATATCAAATAATGAATTAGATGGAGCAATAAAAATTAGAGAGGCTCTTATAAAAATAAAAGAGTTTGTTAAAGATTGCGTACTAATTGCACATAATGGTATAAAATTTGATTTTCCTTTTTTAAATTGCAAACTTGAGCAAGAAAATATGAAATTACTTACTAACCCTGTAATTGATACTTTGCAAATTTCTAGAGCTGTTAATGAACAAATATCAGGACATTCACTTGGAATTATTGCTAGAAAATACAAAATTAATTATAATGAGCTAGAAGCTCACCGAGCAGATAAAGATGCTGAGTATTTGTTAGAAGTTTGAAAAAAGATGGTAGATATCCTTGATTTTAAAGGAGTTAAAACCATAGATGATCTTAATAGTAAATTACAAAACAATTTTTTAAAATCTCGAAATCGAGGAAATTTAATTACAGTATATTGTAAATCACAAGAAGAAATTAAAAAACTTTATGAATTAGTTTCAATTTCTTTAACTGAAAATTATTATGGAGGTCCAAAAGTTTATTTAGAAAATTTTTCTAAATTTCAAAACTCCTTTTTAATAACTAATTCTGCTACTGAAGGTGATGTTTTTGAAACTGCTATGAATTCCACAAATAAGGAATTAGATGAAATTATAAAAAATAATTATGATTTTATTACAGTAGCTTCACCTTTTTGTTTTTTGCATGAAATAGAAAGAGGAGTTTACAAAAAAGAATGGATTGAAAATGCAATAAAAAGAATTATTGATATTTCAAAAAAATATAACAAAAAAGTTGTAGCTACTTCTGATACTTATTATTTAAATGAAATAGATGAAATTTATTTTAGAGTTTATGTAAATGCAAAAATTATTGGTGGCAAAAGACATCGTTTATTTAAATATAATGATTCAAATTTAGTATTACCAAAATTTCATTTTAGAACAACATCAGAACTAAAAAAAGAATTTGCTTTTTTGAATGATGAAAAATTAATAAATGAAATTGTTGTAGAAAACACTAATTATATAGAAAATTTAATTGAAAAAAATATTAAACCAATTAAAGAAAATTTACACTCTCCTTATATTGAAGGGGCTAGTGATAAATTAAAAAAATTAATTTATGAAAGAGCCTATCATTTTTTTGGAAAGCAAATAAATGATTTAGTAAAAGCAAGAATTGATAGAGAAATTAACTCAATTATAGATAATGGTTATGCAATTGTGTATTGGTTTTCTCACTTGCTTGTAAATCAATCTATTAAAGATGGGTATTTAGTAGGTTCAAGAGGATCTGTTGGATCTTCAATTACTGCTTGATTAATAAATATTACTGAGGTAAATCCTTTAGAACCCCATTACATTTGTAAAAATTGCTTTTATTTTAATTTTGTTAAAAATGTTGAAAGTGGATTTGATTTACCAGAAATAAACTGTCCAAATTGTGGTTTAAAAATTTTTGGTAATGGTCACAACATTCCTTTTGAAACATTTATGGGTTTTAAAGGAGATAAAATTCCAGATATTGATTTAAATTTTTCTGCTTTATACCAAACAAAAGCTCATGAGTTTATAAGAAATATGTTTGGAAAAGAAAGAGTTTTTAGAGCAGGTACTATTAATACTATTGCTGAAAAAACAGCATATGGATATGTGAAAACATATTTTGAAGAGAATAATAAAGAAAATGTTAGAAATGCAGAAATTTTAAGAATTGCAAAAAAATGTGAAAATGTTAAAAGAACAACAGGACAACACCCTGGTGGAATTGTAGTTATTCCCCATGAAAATAATGTGTATGATTTTACTCCTTTTAATTATCCAGCTGATGATACTTCACAAGATTGGTATACAACACATTTAGCTTTTGAATCTTTGCATGATTCATTATTAAAATTTGATATTTTAGGACATGATAATCCAACGATTTTAAAATTTTTATCTGAATGAACAAAGATTAATCCAGATGATATCCCTAATCATGATGAAAAAGTTATGGATTTATTTAATAGCACAAATAGTTTAAATATTAAAAATCCTAGTGTTAATAAGATATTAAAGGTAGGTTCAAGTGGCATACCTGAATTTGGAACAAATTTTGTTAAAGAAATGCTTTTAATTACAAAACCTAAGAAATTTTCTGATTTAATAAGAATTTCTGGTTTAGCTCATGGAACTAATGTTTGAAACGATAATGCAAAATATTTAATTGAAGAAAAAGGTTTAAAAATTTCAGATGTTATTTCCTGTCGTGACGACATTATGTCATATTTAATTTCAAAAGGAATAGAATCAAGCATTGCTTTTAAAATTATGGAAGATGTTAGAAAGGGGAAGGGTTTAAAAGATGATTATATTAAAGTTTTAAATGATAATAAAATCCCTGACTGATATATTGATTCATGTAACAAAATTTCATATTTGTTTCCAAAAGCACATGCAACTGCATATGTTATTATGGCTTGAAAAATAGCATGATTTAAAATTCATTATCCACTTTATTTTTATGCATCTTATTTTTCAATAAGAATTGATGTTTTTGACATTAAAACAATTTTAAGAGGTCAAGATGAACTAATAAGTAAAATAAATTCTACTAAAGAAAAATTACTTAATCCCAAAACAAAAAAATTAGTTAAGAATAAAGAAATTGATTTAATTCCAATTTATGAGTTAGCACTAGAATTATTAGCAAGAGGTTTTGAATTTTCACCAATTGATTTAAAAAAATCACAAGCTACTGATTTTTTAGTTGAAGGAAATAAATTAATTCCTCCTTTTTCTGCTATTGATGGACTAGGAGAAACTGTTGCTAATTCAATTGTTAAAGCTAGGGAAGAAAAAATGTTTACTTCTAAAGAAGATATTAAAAAAAGAACAAAGATAACAACTGCTCATTTAAAATCTTTGATAGATTTGGAAATTATTTCATCTCTTGATGATGATGACC
>CAMWUV010000060.1 GCA_947177535.1 uncultured Mycoplasma sp. | reverse complement strand
TACAATTATTTTTCGTAGAGAAAAAATTCAAAAAATTTCTAAAAAAGTTTTATTAAATAAACCAACAATTTATTTTAAAAATCTGTGAATTGATGGAGTAAAAACAGATATTAAAGTTATTCATATAAAAACTAGAGAAGATCTTCAAAATTATGTAGCTGGATGAATTAATATGAAAAAAGATGAAATATATCTTTGCAATTATCAAATCCCAATTGAAACTTTTTTATTCAATTGTAGATTTGAAATAATTACAACAAATATTGATTGAAAAATTTTAAAAATATTTGAAAATGTTAATCCTGAAAGTGAACAAATTTTTACATTTAAAAAAAGATCAAAAATTGCTTATTATTGAATTGCAAAACAAGGATTTTGTAAATTTAATAACATTAAAATTAATAGCAAAATTTCAACTAATTATCGATATTCAAATTTAGATAATTTCTTTTAAATTAAAAATAATTAAAAAAACCTAATTAATATTAGGTTTTTATTTCATAACTTTTGTACATCTTTCACAAAGTTCTTTGACAATTGTATTAGGAGGAAAATAATTTCAACATCTTTCACATCTTGAATATTTAGACTTTTTAATTTTAATTGTTGGGATTTTAATTTTTTCTTTTTTAGAAAATTCTACTTTTGCTACAGCTAAATAATCTTTTAGTGTTTCTTCATTAAAAGGAATTTCTTTAGCATTAATTATTACAATTGATTCTCCTTTAGAAGAAATAATTTTTTCATTTCTTGCTTTTTCAATTTCTGCATAAATCAAATCTTTTAATGCAAAAAATTCTTCTCATTTTTTATTATCAATTTTATATTTACTATCTAATTTAAAATTAGCAAAATCTTCTAAAAGAACAGATTTTAATTTGTCTTTTTTATCAAAGTATTGATAAGCTTCTTCACAAGTATGTGGAATTATTGGGAAAAGAATTCTTAAATATGACTCAAGTAAATTGTATAAAGTTGCTTGAACTGCTACTCTTTTTTCATTATTCATTTCATCACAATATAAAGTATCTTTAACATAATCAAAATATCACGCAGATAAATCTGCAACATTTTTTGAAATTATTTTAAGAATCTGCTTATAATCATATTTTTCATAACATTCTTTAATTATTTTAATATCTTTAGACAAGTTACTTAAAATATACAAATCTGCATCACTATATTTAACACCTCTAAGTTTTTTAAAATTAAAATTATTTAAATTTCCTAGTATAAATCTAAATAAAGTGTTTCTTATTCTTCTATAAAGTTCAGCATTTTGAGCAATAATATCATCAGAAATTGCTACATCTTTCAAAAAATCTACAGAAGCAACTCATAATCTTAAAACATCTGCACCATAATTTTTACAAACTAACAGTGGATCAACAATATTGCCAAGTGATTTAGACATCTTATTTCCTTTTTCATCTAACACAAAACCATGAGTTAATAATTCTTTATAAGGAGATTTTTTAAATGCTGCAACACTTGTAACTAATGATGAATTAAATCAACCACGGAATTGATCTTTTCCTTCAAAATATAAATCAGCTGGATATCCTAATTTATCTTCTTGTAAAACTGAATAACTTGTACCTGAGTCAAATCAAACATCCATGATGTCTGTCTCTTTAATGTATTTTTTGGAAGTATTATAATTTTTTGTCAAAAAATACTTAGCATCTTGAGTGTATCAAGCATTTATTCCTTCATCATTTAAAATATCCACTATATTATTAAGTAATTTAGAATCTAAAATTGGATTATGATCCTTATCATAAATAATACAAATTGGAACACCTCAAATTCTTTGTCTACTAATACATCATTCTTGTCTGCTTAAAACCATTTCTTTAATTTTTTTAACAATTGTTGTATCAACTGATTTTACTTTATTAACAGCTTCTAAAATATCTTTTGAAATTTTTGATATATTTACAAATCACTGTTTTGTAGCACGATAAATTACAGGTTTTTTTGTTCTTCAATCATGAGCAGCTGAATGGATAATTTTATTTTGTTTTAGTAATAATTTTTTCTTTTCTAATTTTGATAAAATGATTTCATTTGCATCTTGATAGAAAACACCTTCTAACTCTTTGTTATTTACTTCTTTAGTAAATTTTCCATAATTGTCTATTGGACAATAAGGCTTAATATTATATTTTTTACATGCAATATAATCTTCATGTCCAAACCCTGGAGCATTATGAACTAATCCAGTACCATCTGAATCAGAAACATATTCATCAACAATTACTTTGCATTTTTTTTCATTTACTGAACTTTTATAAGCAACATTTTCAATTTTTTTGCCCACAAATTCAGAAACAATTTCATATTCATTTCAATTTAAAATTTCAGCTAATTTTTCTAACAAACTTTTTGCAACAATATAAAAATTTTCTCCAACTTTAACACGACAGTAAGTAACTTTTGGATTAGCAGCAATGGCTAAATTAGCAGGTAAGGTATATGGTGTTGTAGTTCAAATAATTATTTTGTCACCTTTCAATACAAAATCATTATTTTCAACAATTTCAAATGCAACATATGCTGAATCAGATTCTATTTCTTTATATTCAATTTCTGCATCTGCTAAAGCTGTTTGACTAGATCAAGATCAATAAACTGGTTTTAAATCTTGATAAATTAATCCTTTTGTAAGCATTTTGTTAAAAATTTTTAGTTGTCTTATAACATAATCTAATTCACAAGTTAAAAAAATTTCATCCATTTCAGACATAATTCCAAATCTTCTAAACTGATCTTTTTGTCGATAAACATTTTCAATAGCAAAATTTTTACAGTTTTTTCTTTTTTCTGTAATAGTTTGATTGGGTTTATTGTTTAAACCTTTTTTAACCATTGCTTGTTCTATTGGTAGACCATGAGTATCCCATCCTGGAATATATTTTGTATAATGACCTGTAGCTGCTTTATAACGTAGAATAATATCTTTTAAAATTTTATTTAATGCATGTCCTGCATGTAAATCTCCATTGGCATAAGGGGGACCATCAGCTAGAATGAAAGGTTTTTTTGACTTATTTTTAGCCAAAATTTTCTTTTCAATTTTTTCTAAAATTCAATTTTCTTGGATTTTAGGCTCTTTTTCTGGCAGATTTGCTTTCATTTCAAAAGCTGTATTTGGCATTAAAAGTGTTTTTTTATAATCACTCATATTTTTCTATCCTTAAAATTAAAAAAATCTTTAAAATAAAAATTGCACTAATAAGATAATTAAAGCATAAAAAGAATTTATAAATTTACATAAAACAAAAAACAACAAATTATCAAATATTGCTGTTTTTTAAAATTTTTATAAAATTTCTTTGTTTTTTTCTACTTTTTTAAAGATATTTTCTATTATTAAATTTTTATTTCTTTTTCATTCATATTCCAAAACTCTAAAAATTGAGTATCCTCTAGATTCTAAAAATAATTGCCTTTCAAAATCTTCTAAAGTTTTTATTTTCCCACTATGATATTTTCATCCATCTACCTCAATTCCTAAATAAACTTTTTCAAAATTTGAATCAGTAATAACAATATCTATTCTTTTATTTCCAACCTCAAACTGAGTTAACATTTTTAAATTATTTTGATAAACATAAGGTTTTAATTCATTAAAAACCTCTTCTTCAAAACTTGAATCAAAGTGAAAATTATCATTTTTAATGACTTCATTAGCTTTATTAAATGTTGCTATGTTATCTAAAAATGCTATAAATTTTTTAAATGTTTGCATATTTTGATTGTCATTATCAACAATTTCAGAAGCAGATAAACTTTTTAAAATAATCATTTTGTTTTTTGATCTTGTTATAGCAACATTTAATCTGTTTCTACCACCTGATTGAATTACAGGTCCAAAAGTATTTCTTAATTTTTCAGTTGGTGATTTTTTTGCATAAGCAACCGAAATAATAACTAAATCAGCTTCATTACCTTGAACATTTTCTAAATTTAAAACATCAATTTCTTGTTTCATGTATTTTTCCATTACATCTTTATTAGAATAATTTTTATTCATTAATAATGATTCAATGTATGAAGACTGAGCAATATTGAAAGTAATTATTAAAATTGATTTATATTTATTAACATTCTCTTCTAAAACTCTAATTGTTTCTAATGCTTCTTTTTCATTAATTCTGTCAACAAAAAAACCGTCACATTCAATTACTTCAATTCCTTTTTTAAAATGTAAACCATTTTTAGAAGCAAAATTAAGTTTATTGTCATAAATGTTTTCACTTGAAAACTGAATTAAATCACTGTTCTCAGAACGATAGTGATTTTGTAACATTATTTCAGTTCATGAAGTTGTTTTAGCTCTATCTAGTAATGATTCTTCAATATCTAAATCATTGATTTCAATCTCTTCTTCATCTTCATCATTTCTAGAAATAAAAAAACTTGATGGTTTTAATTGCTTATCATCACCAGCTATAATATTAATTTTTGATCTATACAACAATGGATAAGCACGCTCTAAAAACATTTGACTTGCTTCATCATAAATTCCATATTCAAAATAATTTCTTTCTAATGGTATAAAAATAGATACTTGTTCAGGTCTAGAAACTCAAATTGGAAAAAGTATTTTTAAAGCATTAGCATACTTTGATAAATATTCATAAATTTCTTTGCTTCTACTTGAATGTGCAACATTAATAGCGCTTTCAACAATTTTTTTATCTTCATCACTTAATTTAGAAAGTTTAAGCAGAATTTTTTCTCTAATAACTTCAG
>CAMWUV010000059.1 GCA_947177535.1 uncultured Mycoplasma sp. | reverse complement strand
AAATATTTCTAATCTTTTTTTAATTTTATACACATAAAAATAAATATAAAAACCAAATTATTAACTCAATTACTTTTTAAACATTTAAAATATAATCATTTATTAATTAATGCATTAAGTAGAACAAATATGAGTGATTCAAATAAAAAAGTTTTTGAAATTGAAAATGTTACTTTTAGTTATGATTTGGATAATATTGTATTAGATAACATTAGTTTTGAAATTTATGAAAATGAGTATGTTTGTATTATTGGACACAATGGAAGTGGTAAATCTACTATATCTAAAATTTTGGTAGGTTTATTAAAACCAAGCAGTGGAAATATTAAAATTTATGGAGAAACTATTTCATATTTAAATTTTCAAAAATTAAGAAATAATGTAGGTATTATTTTTCAAAATCCTGATAGTCAATTTATTGGTTTATCTGCTAGAGATGATATTGCTTTTGGATTAGAAAACAGAAAAGTAAAACCAGATTTAATGGATGATATTATTGAAAAATCAAGTGCAATTGTTGATGTTCAAGATTTATTAGATAAAGATTCTTTGTCTTTATCTGGTGGACAAAAACAAAGAGTTGCTATAGCCTCAGTTCTTGCTACAAATCCTAAAATTATTATTTTTGATGAATCAACATCTATGTTAGATCCAAAAGGTAAAACTGAATTAAAAAAAGTAATGGTTGATTTGAAAAATAATTCAAAAAAAACTGTAATATCTATAACTCATGATATGGATGAAGTTTTAAATGCTGATAGAGTTATTGTTTTAAAAAAAGGGAAAATTATTAAATCTGGAAAACCTAAAGAAATTTTTACTGATAAAAAATTTTTAGATAATTCATCATTAGATTTTCCTTTTATTTTAAAACTTTCAAAAGAATTAAAAGAAAAGGGAGTTAATTTAAATTTAACAATTATCAAAGAGGAATTATTGGATTCATTATGCAAAATAAAAAAATAATTTTAGAAGTAGAAAATTTAACTTGTAAATTCAATGAAAACCATGAAAATGAAGTGGTTGCAATTGATGATTTTTCTTTTCAATTTGAAGAAAATAAAATTTATTTTATTATTGGTAATTCAGGTAGTGGAAAATCAACATTGGTAACTCATTTTAATGGATTATTAAAATCTAAAATAGGTAATATTAGAATAGATGATTTTTATATTTATGGAAAAAATAGAAAAATAAGAAATACCAAAAAATTGAGAAGATTAATTAGTATGGTTTTTCAATTTCCAGAGTACCAATTATTTAAAACAACAATTGAAAAAGACATTGGTTTTGGACCAAGTACTTTAAAAATTCCTCATGATAAAGCAAAAAAATTAAATATTCAAAAAGTAGAAAAAATCATTTTTGAAAATTATCTAAATGAAATAGTTCTTTTTTTTGATTTAAAAAAAGAAAAATATATAAATCTTTCTGATTTTCTTAATAAGAATAATTTGGATTTAAAAATAAAAGTAAAATCTGGAAAAAATACATCTAAAATAGTTATAAAAAATGAATCAAAAAAATGATTTAAAACAATTGTTTATGAAAGTACATCAGAAGACCAATATCTTAAAAACTTGTGCAAAAAATATTTAATAAAAATGGGATTGGATGAATCATATTTAGAAAGAAGTCCTTTTGGGTTATCTGGTGGACAAAAAAGAAGAGTTGCTATTGCTGGAATACTAGCAATAGAACCTAATATTTTGATATTTGATGAACCTACAGCTGGATTAGATCCAAAAGGTGAGCAAGAAATGATGAAAATAATTTTAGATGCAAAAGAAAATAAACAAACTGTTATTGTCATCACTCATACTATGGATCATGTTTTAGAAATAGCAGATCATATTATTGTGTTAGACAAAGGAAAAATTTTAATGCATGGACATCCATATGAAATTTTTACAAATAAAAAATTATATCAAAATTCAAAAATGGAAAAACCTAAAGTTATTGATTTTATTGATAGTTTATGTGAAAAAGATAAAAGATTTATTTCTTTGTATAAAAAAATGCCTAGAACAATTGAGGAATTGACAAAAAATATTACAGAAATTTTGGTTTTAAATAAAAAACATAAAATAAACAAAAAAAACAGATAAAAACCTTTATTATTTAAATAATGAAAAAAACAATTAAAATAGTAAAATTTTTTAAGATTTATCATAAAAGGTAAAAAAATGAATTACAGCACATTTTCTAGAAAAAATAGTATTATTCACAGAATGAATCCTGCTTTAAAGTTTTTAACTACTATTTTTATTATTGCTATGATTTTTATTCCCTTTGGTTTTGTTTATCAAGCTATTTTACTTGTTTTTTCTTTGTCTTTATTTTTTTTAGCTAAATTACCAATAAAAAAATTGTGAAGGATTATTCAATCTGTTATTTTTTTAGCAATAATTTTATCTTTAATTAACTGAATAACTTATAAAGGCCCTGGAGTTGTTTTTGATTTTGAAAGTCAGTACTATTTTTTTTATAAACCTTCTTTTTTAAATTGGGATAATTTTCACGTAACTAATTATGAAGGAAAATATTTTTTACAGGGTTCAATGTATGGTGGAAAAATTTTACCAAGCGAATCTACTCAACAAATATCTAGTTTATTACCAAATGGTACTAAATATTTAGGAAATGGGTTTTTTTACAATGAAATTAATGAAGATTCAACAAAATGAGCTAGTGATTTAAAAAATATTATAAGTGATTTAGATATAAGCAAAGGTTGAAATGTAAAGTATGTTGCATATGGTACTTCTGATACTTCAAATTATGTTTATATATATTTAACAAAATGATACACTTATTCTTCTCAAGCTATTTGTTTAATGATTTTTGTAACATTAAAAATATTTTTGATGATACTAATAGTTACTATTTTGACTTCAACAACTTCTTCAATTCAATTAACTTGTGCATTAGAAGATATTTTAAATCCTTTTAAATTTTTAAAATTACCAGTAGCAGAGTGAAGTATGACAATTGCTTTAGTTTTAAGATTTATTCCCTCTTTGTTGGATGAATCTAACAGAATATTAAAAGCTCAAGCTTCAAGAGGACTAGATTTTAAAAATGGAAATTTAAAAGATAAATTATTTTCATTAACTTCATTAGTTGTTCCTTTGTTTTCAATAGCATTTAAAAAAGCTGGTGAATTATCAAATGCAATGGAAGCGAGAGGATATAATCCAAGACAGTCTAGAACAAGATATCGTGATTATGATATTAAATTTGTAGATTGAATAATTTTTTTAATAGCTGCTTTATTATTTGGTATTTTAATAACTTTAGTAACTTTAAAAGAAAATCAAATATTTTTATCTTTTGGTTTTTGAGATACTTTTGCACATTAATTTTTTAAAAATGATATATATATTAAAAATAAGTTATGATGGTTCTTTTTTTTCAGGATATGCAAAACAAACTGAAAATATACTAACAGTTCAATCAGAAATCGAAAAAATTTTATCAAATTTGTTTAATTTGCAAATTAAAGTCATAGCATCTGGTAGAACTGATAAATATGTACATGCTCTAGATCAAACAATTTCTTTTTCTGCAAACATTAGATTTGAACCAGACAATGTTAAAAAATATTTAAATAGTAAATTAAACAACATATATGTAAAAAATGTTGAAATAACAAACAAACCTTTTAATGCAAGATTTTCAATTAAATCAAAAACATATTTATATTTAATTAATACAGGTGAGTTTAATTTATTTAGAAAAAATTATGAGTATCAATATAACAAACCTTTAGATATTAAAAAAGCAAAAGAAATTTTAAATATTTTTGTAGGTACTAAAGATTTTTTAAGTTTTAGTACTTCTAGTCTTGAAAATACAGTAAGAACTATTAAATGAATAAAGATTTTTAAAATAAAAAAAAGAATTTTTATTTTTATTAATGGTTTGGGATTTTTAAGAAATATGGTTAGAATGATTGTTGCTACTATTGTAAAGTATTGTGAGCAAAAAATTAGTTATGATTCAATTTTAGATTTATTTAATAACCCAAAAAAAGGAAGTTCTATTGATAAATTACCAGGATGTGGATTATATTTATATAAAACAAATTATTAATTAAAATGCAATAAAATTGAATATTTTTTTAGATAAAAAGTTAATAAATTACCAAAACTTTGTATTTTTATTGCTTGGTATTTTGTGTTTTGGAAAAATTTATAATATACTTAATATAGTATAAGTGTTCTATTTATAAATTATTAGCATTATTGTTTTGCTATAGCATGCAGTATTCTATTCGTTTTAAATTCAAAATTTCAAGAGGTTTTAATTATGTCAAGTTCATCTAAGAAAAGCAGAAAATTTGCAAAAGCATCAGATGTCTTATTCTATTTAGGATTATTTTTCTTTATCTTTGCAATTGCAGTTTTAATTTCATTAGCAGCAAAAGGTACTTTTTCACCAGACCAACAAATTGAGAGTGGTGGAATTATTTTATCTGCTCTAGTTGGTGTATTTGGTGGTGTTGGTATTATTTCACTTTTTGCTTCTCTAATATTAAATTTAAAATCTAAAAAAGAGAAACGTAAAGAATTAGAAGAAATGAAAAATAAAAATATTGCCACTACACCTTCTAAACCAGCAATTAATGTAAATAATGTAGAAGCTCAAAATCCTGAATCTCCAGTAATCAATATTAATATTCCACAACAAAATACTGCTCCAAGACCAGCAACAGTGCAATCTCAACCAAGAGTTGTAGTAAACCCTGGTGTTGCTCCAAGACCAGCAGCAATGAGACCTCAACCAAGAGTTGTAGTAAACCCTGGTGTTGCTCCAAGACCAGCAGCAATGAG
>CAMWUV010000058.1 GCA_947177535.1 uncultured Mycoplasma sp. | reverse complement strand
CTTTTTATCAAGATAGATTGCAAGCAGGATTATCTGGTAGAATTTTATTTTTAAATAAAGTCACTAAAAATAAAATTGCAATACTTTCTTTGTTAAATGAAGAAAATATTCCTGTTTTTTCATTGAAAGACAAATGTTTAAATGGTTTTAAATTTATTAAAATAAGCTCTTTAAAAGAGTTTAAAAAAATAAATTTTATAAGTTAATTAAAATATAATGGAAATTAAGTAAATTTAATCGCTATGAAAAAATTATTACCAACTAATCCACTACAAATAATTAGTTTGTTCTATTTATTTTTTTTTGTTTTATCTAATTTAATTGCTATGCTGGTTGGTTTTCTTTATGAAATAAATTTTTTGTATTCTTTTTTAATTAGTGATATTTTTATTGTTGCTGTTTTATTTTTAATTTTTATATTTGATAAAAAATTAATAAATAGTTTTAGTAATTTAGAAAAAATTAGTAAATCAAAAAAAATAATGGTTTTTTTATTTTGAAAAATAAAATATTTACCATTGTTTTTTTTATTACTTTTTAGTTTTTTAGCAATGGGACAAAAGTTTTATTTTATAAATAATTTTGGTTTATTCTATGGTGCTATAGTTACATTTATAATTTTGTTAATATCAGAATTTTTTAGAATTTTTTATTTTAGTAATAAAATGAAAGAATAAAAAGAAAGGAGATTAGTATGGTGTTTATCACTGATGAATTTAAAGTTGATATGCAATACAAAGCTCAATCTGCTTTCGACTATTGAAATCCATTTGAATTTAGACCTGAAATCATTTCAATTGTAGTAGTCACAATAATACTTGCTATTTTAGTGATTTATTATTATGTTTCAATAAAAAAATTAGATCCTAGACAACCACCTAAAGGTTTAGCCTTTTTTATATTTAATTTAATTTCTTATTTCAAAGGCTTGGTTTATGATGTTTTGGGAAAAAATTTTGTTAAATATACTCCATATTTTTTAACAGTTTTTGTTTATATACTTACATGTAATATTATTAGTGTTATTGGATTTGAAAACCCAACTGCATTAACTACTGTAACATTTGCTTTAGGACTGGGCACAACATTAGGGACAATAATAATAGGAATAAGGTACCAAAAAATCAGTTTTTTTTACAGATTTTTATTTAAATTTTATGTGAAATCAAAAAAATCTGAAAAAAAAATAATGATTCCTTATTTTTTTAATCCATTTGGTATTGCTGATATTATTACACCATGAATTTCTATATCATTAAGGCTTTGGGCAAATATTCTTTCAGGTGCTTTAATAATTACATTGTTTTATTCAATTCCTATGGTTTTTTTTCAAAGAGATCCTACAATTTATTCAGCAGGACCAGAGATTGTTTTATTTTCTTTTTTTGCAATACCAGTTCATGGATTTTTAGATTGGTTAGTAGGTTCAATTCAAGCTTTTGTTTTTGTTATTTTAACAATGTGTTATTGAAATAATGCTTCTGAATTAGAGAATGAAGATCCAATAGTTAAAAAAATAAATAAGAAAAAAAATTCACTTTTAGAATTACAGAATTCTGCAGAAATAAGAGGAAAAGCAAATGTGAATTTAATCAATGAAAGTACTATTTAACTAATTCATAAAAAATAATAAAAAGTATTAATATTAATAGGTAGTTATTATTGAATTATAAATACAACATTAGATTTATATAGAGTATTAACAGGAGATATATATGACAGATAAAGCATATGCATTTATAGGTGCTGGGTTGGCAATGTTTGCTATTTTTGGAATTGGTTGAGGCCAAGGTTCAGCAGCAGCAAAATCACTTGAAGCAATAGCTAGAAATCCAGAAGTAACTTCAAAAATTAGAAGTCAGTTTATTTTATCAGCAGCTATTATTGAAACAGGTGCATTGTATTGTTTTATTATTGCAATTTTACTTGTTTTTGTTGCATAAAATTTTTAAAAAATAAGAGAGGGAAATTATGGAAATAGTAAATCAAGTTTTATATGGAATACAATTTATATTTAAAGAAAGCGCAATTCCAGATAATGCAGTAATTATAAATCAAATTTTTCCTAACCTTTATGTTTTTATAGCACACACTATTTCACTTATTTTTTTATTAATTTTAGTTGCTAGATTAGCTTGAAATCCAACTAAAAAATATATTGAAAAGAGAACTCAAGAAATTCAAAGTCAACTTGATGCTGCAGATAAGGCAAGAATAGAAAGTGAAAAAAATTTAGAAATTTCCAAAATTAAATTATTAGAATCTAAAAATACAGCAGCTCAAATTATAGAAAATGCACAACTTGAAAGTGAACAAAAAATAAAAAAAATGGAAAAAGAATCTTTGAATAAAGTTAATCACATTGAAAAAGAAGCATTATTAAAATTACAAAAAGAAGAAGCTGATTTAGAAAAAAGAAAAAATTTAGAAGTGTCAAAATTAGCTCTTGAAACTGCTGAAGTATTTTTATCAAAAAAAATAGATGATGAAGAAAATAAAAAAATAATTAATGATATAGTAGAAGATTTAACATCAAGAATTAACTCTTCAAAAGAAAGATAAATATTCGAGGTGGATGGTATGAAAGAAAGTAATCATATAAATCATTATGCAAATGCTTTGTATTTGATTTGACTTGATTTTAATGAAAGTGATAAAAAAACTTTCACTTCATCCATTAAAAATATTTATTTTTCATTTAAAAATAATTTTGAAATAGTAAATATATTAAGTTCTAATATTATTTTTTTAAATGAAAAAAAAGAAATTTTAGAAAAAATTTTTCATGAATTAAAATTATCAAATTTACCAAATAAATTTTTATATAATTTTTTATTTGTTTTAGTTGAAAACAAATTTTTTAATAAAGTTTTAGATATATTTATTTCTTTTTTTGAAAAGTTAGATGAATATGAAAATTTTGTTTTTTTAAGAGTTTATTCACCTTACACTGTTGAAAAAGAATTGCTAGAAAAAATAGAGAAATTGTTTTCCATTAAGACCAAAAAGAAAGTTAGATATGAAAATATTGTTGATAAAAAATTAATAGGTGGAATGAAAATAGTTTTTGGAAACGAAATATTTGATTATTCGATCAAAGGAAAGATTGATCAAATTAAATGAAATCTTGAAAACACTGAGAAAGGAGAATTATAGTGGCTATTAATCTTGATAAATATTCAAACGTTATTAAAAATCAAATTAAAGAATATCAAAACAAAGCACTTTATTCTGAGATTGGAAGAATTATTAGTGTTGGTGATGGAATTATTCAAGCAAGTGGTTTAACAAGTGCAATGTTAAATGAATTAGTTTTATTTGAAAATGGATCATATGGAATGGTTTTTAATTTAGAAGCTACAACTTGTGGAATTGTTATGCTTGGTAAATATGACAATATAAAAGAAGGAAGTATAGTAAAAAGAACAAAAAAAGTTGTAGATGTTCCAGTTGGTGATGAGCTACTAGGTAGAGTTATTGACCCATTAGGTAGACCGATTGATGGGAAGGGTGAAATAAAATGTAATGAAAGAATGCCAATTGAAAAAATTGCTCCAGGAGTTATGGATAGAAAATCTGTTTCTGAACCTTTAGAAACTGGTATTTTAGCAATTGACGCTATGTTTCCAATTGGTAAGGGACAAAGAGAATTAATAATTGGAGATAAGCAAACAGGAAAAACAACTATTGCAATTGATACAATAATTAATCAAAAAGGTAAAAACGTAAAATGTGTTTATGTTTTTATTGGTCAAAAAAATTCAACAATAGTACAATTCATTAATACTCTTGGAAAATATGATGCTTTAAAATATACAACAATTATTGTTGCGAGTGCATCAGATTTACCTTCACTAAATTATATTGCACCTTTTACAGGAATAACTATTGCTGAAAAATGAATGTCTAAAGGTGAAGATGTTTTAATAATTTATGATGATTTATCAAAACATGCAATTTCATATAGAACACTTTCCTTACTTTTAAGAAGACCACCAGGAAGAGAAGCATATCCTGGGGATATTTTTTATTTACATTCTAGATTATTAGAAAGAAGTGGAAAAATTGATGAAAAAAATGGAGGAGGATCAATAACTGCTTTGCCAATTATTGAAACAGAAGCTGGTGATATTTCAGCATACATTCCAACAAATGTAATTTCAATTACTGATGGTCAATTATTTATGGTTACAAGTTTATTTAATTCTGGCCAAAGACCAGCAATTGATGCTGGACTTAGTGTTTCAAGAGTTGGAAGTGCTGCTCAAATTAAAGCTATTAAAAAAACATCAGGATCATTAAAATTAGATTTGGCCCAATATAGAGAGCTTGCAGTTTTTTCACAATTTGGAAGTGATTTAGATAAAGAAACTAAAGAAATTTTAGAGCATGGTAAAAAAATAATGAAATTGATAAAACAAGATAAAAATCATCCTCTATCACAGGCATTAGAATCTATTCTTTTATTGGCTATTAAAGAAAAATATATAAGATGAATTCCGTTTGATTACATTGAAGATTTTAAAGAAAAAATAATTAATATTTTTTTTGATGAAAATGAAATTATAGATGAAATAAATACATCAAAAGATATTTCTGATGAATTAAAAGAAAAAATAAAAAAAGTTTTTGAGTCATTAATTTCTTCATATATTAAAACAATTCCAGATTACAATTTAGAGTTTAAAGGTTTATAAAAAATTATGGCATCACAAAACGAAATTAGAAAAAAAATAAAAGCTGTTGAAGCAACTTCAAAAATTACTAATGCTATGAAGCTTGTAGCATCAGCAAAGTTAAAGAAACAAAAAAATATGTTTGCTAATCAAACAGAAT
>CAMWUV010000057.1 GCA_947177535.1 uncultured Mycoplasma sp. | reverse complement strand
ATGTTCATTTGTTTTAAATAAAAGGAAAAAATGATAAAAATATTTATTAGTACACCATACATTAAATTATCTCAATTTTTAAAATTTAGTGGAATTTTGACTAATGGTTCAGGGTCAAAAAAATTTTTAGAGACAAATAATGTAATGGTTGATGGAATATCTGAAAAAAGAAGAAATAGAAAATTATATGTTGGATCAAAAGTATCAGTAAATAATGAAGATTATTTAATCGATAAAATTATTGAAATTAAAGGAGAATGATAATAATGAATAAAGAAGTTAAAAGCAAAAAAAATAATTATTCTGCTTCAAGTATAAAAATTCTTGAAGGGTTAGAAGCAGTTAGAAAAAGACCTGGAATGTATATTGGATCTACTGATGTTAAAGGTTTACATCATATGGTTTGAGAAATTGTTGATAATTCAATTGATGAAGCAATGACAGGAAATGCTTCAGAAATTAATGTAACAATTACTAAAAATGGTTCAGTAAGAGTTCAAGATGATGGTAGAGGAATTCCTGTAGAAAAACATGCTAAAACAAAAAAATCAACAGTTGAAACTGTTTTAACAATTCTACATGCTGGTGGTAAATTTGATAATGATTCATATAAAGTATCAGGTGGTTTGCATGGGGTAGGTGCATCAGTTGTTAATGCATTATCAAGTTGATTTAAAGTATGAGTATATCGTGATAATAAAGAACACTTCATTGAATTTAAAGATGGAGGAAAACCTGTTAGTGAACTAAAAATAACAAATGAAAAATCTCCAATTAAAAAAGGTACAATTATTGAATTTTATCCAGATTATGAAATTATGGAAAATGCAGAATTTGATTCTTTAACTATAAAAAATAGACTTAAACAACTTGCATATCTTAATAAAGGAATCAAAATCAATTTTTTTGATGAAAGAAATAATGATAAAGAATCTTTTTTGTTTGCTGGTGGAATAAAACAATGAGTAGAAGAATTAAACAAAGAAAAAGAACCAATGGTTCAAACAATTGTTTATGATGATAGAGAAGAACAAGTCAAAGCAGCAAATAATAAAGATAAATATAATATTAGAGTTGAAGTTGCTTTTCAATATAACAAAACATACAACAATTCAACTTTTACTTTTTGTAACAATATTAATACTACTGAAGGTGGTAGCCATGAAGAAGGTTTTAAGTTTGCAATTCAAAAAGTAATTAATAAATTTGCTTTAGAAAAAAAATTGTTAAAAGAAACAGATGAAAAAATTTCTAAAGAAGATGTAATTGAGGGCTTAACTGCAATTGTTTCAGTAAAACATCCAAATCCTCAATATGAAGGTCAAACAAAAAGAAAATTAGGTAATAGTGAAGTTAGACCATTTGTTAGTAGTGTTGTAAGTGAAATTTTTGAAAAATATTTTTTAGAAAATCCAGAAGATGCTTCAGCAATTATTAAAAAATGTATGCTTGCAATGGAAGCAAGAAAAAAATCATTTGAAGCAAGAGAGGCAACAAGAAGAAAATCACCTTTTGAATCAAATTCATTACCTGGTAAATTAGCAGATTGTTCAACTAAAGATAGTGAAATATCAGAATTATATATAGTTGAAGGGGATTCAGCTGGTGGTAGTGCAAAACTTGGAAGAGACAGAATATATCAAGCAATATTACCATTAAAAGGAAAAATACTTAATGTTGAAAAAGCAAAAAGTGAAAAAATTTTTTCAAATGATGAAATTATCAATTTAATTACTGCTATTGGCGCAGGAGTTGGTCCAGAATTTAAAATTGATAAACTAAGATATAACAAAATTATATTAATGACAGATGCAGATGTAGATGGATCACATATTAGAATTTTACTTTTAACTTTCTTTTTTAGATATATGCAACCATTATTAGAAAATGGAAATGTTTATATAGCACAACCTCCATTATTTAAATTTTCTGTTGGAAAATCTTTTAAGTATGCTTATGACCAAAAAACACTTGATGAATTTAAAAAAGAAAACAGTAAAGTTAAATATCAAATTCAAAGATATAAAGGTTTAGGTGAAATGAATCCTGATCAACTTTGAGAAACAACAATGGACCCAAAAAATAGATTGTTATTAAAAGTAACAATTGATGATGCACTAAGTGCTGATAAAACTTTTTCTTTATTAATGGGAGATGAAGTAGCACCAAGAAAAGAATTTATTGAAAAAAATGCAAAGTATGTAAAAAATTTAGATATTTAGAAACTAAGGTAATAAAAATATGTCATCAAATAACATAAATATAGAAAAAATCAAAGAAAATTTAAGCAAAACAAAAGTTTCAAATCAATCAATTACAAAAGAAATAGAAAATTCTTTTATGGATTATGCAATGTCTGTAATTGTTGCAAGAGCAATTCCAGATGTTAGAGATGGATTTAAACCAGTTCATAGAAGAGTTTTGTATGCAGCATATAACATGGGTATGACTCATGACAAACCTTACAAAAAATCTGCAAGACTTGTTGGTGAAATAATTGGTAAATTTCACCCACATGGTGATACAGCAGCATATGAAACAATGGTTAGAATGGCTCAAGATTTTTCGATGAGATATATGTTAATTGATGGACATGGAAATTTTGGATCAATTGATGGCGATTCAGCTGCTGCAATGCGTTATACAGAAGCAAGATTATCAAAAATTTCTTCTGAAATGCTTAAATATATTGAAAAAGATACAGTTGATTTTGTAGAAAATTATGATGGAAGTGAAATGGAACCATCTGTTTTGCCAGCTTTATTTCCAAATATGTTAGCAAATGGTTCATCTGGAATTGCTGTCGGTATGGCAACTAATATTCCTCCACACAATCTATCAGAAATTATAGATGCAGTTTTATTATTAGCTAAAAATAAAGATGCATCTGTTAATGAAATAAAAGAAGTTCTTAAAGGACCAGATTTCCCAACAAAAGCTGAAATAGTTGGAACAAGTGGAATAAACAGTTATTTTGAAACTGGAAGAGGTTCTGTAACAATAAGATCAAAAGCAGAAATTATTCATAATAAAGATTCTAAATCGCAAATTATTATCAAAGAAATTCCTTATATGATTAATAAAAGTAATTTAATTGATAAAATTGTTGAATTAGTTAAATCAAATACAATTGAAGGAATTGCAGATTTAAGAGATGAGTCATCAAGAGAAGGAATAAGAATAGTTATTGAAATAAAAAAAGATGTAGTTCCAGAAGTTTTATTAAACAAACTTTTTAAAATGACACCTCTACAATCAAATTTTAGTGTAAATATGCTTGCTTTAGTTGATGGTCAACCAAAACTATTAAATATTAAAGAAGTTTTGCAAGAATATTTAAAACATCAAATTAAAGTTTTGGTTAGAAAAACAAAATTTGATCTTAAAAAAGCAGAAGAAAGAGCTCATATTTTAGAAGGACTTTTTATTGCTGTTTCAAATATTGATGCTGTTATTAAAATTATTAGAAATTCTAAAGATAATGAGGATGCTGAAAAACAATTAATAGCAAAATTTAAATTATCAAAAATTCAAGCAAAAGCAATTTTAGATATGAGATTAAGAAATCTTTCTAATTTAGAAAGAATAAAAATAGAAGAAGAATTAAAAGAAATGAAAGCTTTAATTTCTGAACTAACAAGTATACTAAAATCAAATGATAAACAAATTAATATTATTTCAAATGAATTACAAAATTTAAAGAAAATTTATGGTGATGAAAGAAAAACTGAAATTTTGTATGGTGTTTCTGCATCAATTGATGATGAGGATTTAATTCCAGTTGAGGATGTTGTAATTACAAGATCATCTAATAATTATTTAAAAAGAATTTCAATTGAATCTTATAAATTACAACATAGAGGTGGTGTAGGTGTTAAAGGAGTTAGTACTTATAATGATGATGAAGTTGATGATATTATAACTACTACAACTCACACTGACTTGTTATTTTTTACAGATTTTGGAAAAGTTTATAGAATAAGAGCACATGAAGTTCCTCCAGGGTCTAGACAAGCTAAAGGAATTCCTGCATTAAATTTAATTAATATTGAAAAAAATGAAAAAATATTGGTTATGTTACCTGTTGATGACTATTCCAAAGGTTTTTTATTTTTAGCTACTGTAAAAGGTATAGTAAAAAGAACAAGTTTATCAGAATATAATTCAATTAAATCAAATGGAAAAAGAGCAATTACTTTAAGAGAAGGTGATCAACTTTTATCAGCTTTTTTAACTAGAGGAAAAGATGAAATTTATTTAGGAGCATCAAACGGTTTATTAGCTAGATTTAATGAACAAGATGTAAGAGTAATGGGTAGAACAGCTTCTGGTGTTAAAGGAATAAATATTGAAGTAAAAGCAGCTGGTAGAGCAAAGAAAAAAATTGATACATCAATTAATGTGGTTGGTGCTTCTTCTTCACAAAGTGGAGATTTAATTCTTTCGATTGGTGAAAAAGGTTTAGGTAAATTATCTGAAGCTGAAAACTATCGTTTAACAAGAAGAGGATCAAAAGGTGTAGTAACTTTAAAACAAAATGAGAAAACTGGAAAACTAATATTTTCTTCAGCAGTTAAAGGTGATGAAGAAATATTAATTGTAACAAGTTCAGGAAAAATAATAAGATTATCATTACAAAAATTGAGAGTTATTGGTAGATCAACATCTGGTGTAACATTAGTTAAACTTCAACCAAAAGAAAAAATTATTTCAGCTGCATTATTTAAAAAAGATGATAATGATGACAATAGTGATATGGAATAAATAGTTTTTTATTTCATAAATTAAGTTTAATAGTTATTTAAAATAGATTAAAAAAATAATCTATTACTCGATTGAAATATGAAGTGCAACGCATAATAATAAAATTTATGTGGGCACT
>CAMWUV010000056.1 GCA_947177535.1 uncultured Mycoplasma sp. | reverse complement strand
AACTTATTTTTAGTAGAAATAAAGTTTATGAATTTAGTTTATTGAAATTAGTAATAACATATTATAAATTTACTATTTTTTGTTTTTAATGATTTATAGTTAAAATTTATTTTTAATTTATTTTTTTGGTAAGAAATATGAGTAGTTATAAAGAGTCTGATATAAAAGTTCTAGAGGGTTTAGACCCAGTTAGAAAAAGACCTGGAATGTACATTGGTTCTACAGATCAACGAGGTTTACACCATTTGATTTGAGAAATTCTTGATAATGCTGTTGATGAAGTAATGGCTGGCGTTTGTGACACAATAAAAATGACATTACATCGTGATGGGTCTTTTTCTGTTGAAGATAATGGAAGAGGAATTCCGACAGGAGTTCACCCTAAAACTAAAATGTCTACAATCGACACTGTTTTTACAACTTTACATGCAGGCGGTAAGTTTAGTGATTCTGCCTATAAGATGTCAGGTGGATTACATGGTGTTGGTAGTTCTGTGGTAAACGCTTTAAGTTCTTGAATGACTGTTACTGTAAAAAGGGATGGTAAAGTTTTTGAATCTGAATATGTTAATGGTGGCAAGATTAAACAAAAGTCACATATTATTGGTTCAACTAATAAAACTGGAACAACTGTAAGATTTTTGCCTGATTCAACTATTTTCAAAAATATTACTTTTAATCCTTCAACTATTTTTGAAAGAGTTCAAGAAACATCTTTTTTATTTAAAGGTTTAAAAATCATTTTTGAAAATGAATATACTAGAAAGGTTGATACTTTTTTAGCAAAAAATGGAATTAGTGAATTTGTAGAATTTATTAATTCTAATCAAAAAACAATAAGTGATGTGATTTATATTGAAGGTAAAGAACAAGAAATTGAAGTGGAAGTTGCTTTTCAATACAATGATAGTAATTCTGAAACATTTGTTTCATTTGCTAACTCTGTAAAAACAAAAGAGGGTGGTACTCATGAAACAGGTTTTAAAGCTGCATTAACAGAAACTTTAAATGATTATGCAAGAAAATGAAAGTTATTAAAAGAAAGAGAAAAAAATTTCGAAGGTAGTGATTTTAGAGAAGGACTAGTTTGTGTAATAAGCGTGAGAATTCCTGAAAGCTTAATTTCATATGAAGGACAAACTAAAAATAAATTATTTACTCAAGAAGCTTACTCAACTGTAAAAAACATTGTAAAAAATAAATTTACATACTGATTAGAAGAAAATAAAAAAGATGCAAAAACAATTATAGAAAAAGCTTACTTATCAAGAGAAGCAAGAATTGCAGCTAGAAAAGCAAGAGAAGAAGTAAAACAATTAAAAGGGCAAAAGAAAGAAAAAATTCTTTCAGGTAAATTAACTCCATGCCAGTCAAAAGATAAAACAATTACTGAATTATTTTTAGTGGAAGGAGATTCAGCAGGTGGTAGTGCTAAACTTGGAAGAGACAAAAGATATCAAGCAATACTTCCTTTAAAAGGGAAAGTTATTAATGTTGAAAAAGCTCAACTAAAAGACCTTTTAAAAAATGAAGAGATTAGTACAATTATTTCTTCAATTGGTGGAAGTATAGGTTCTGATTTCTCTTTATCAGATGTTAAATATAACAAAATAATTATAATGACAGATGCAGATACTGATGGTGCTCACATTAGAATTTTATTGTTAACTTTTTTCTATCGATATATGAAAGAACTGATTGAAAATGGAAATGTTTATATAGCATTACCCCCACTGTATAAATTCACTAATACAAAAAACAAAAAAGAATTTTATGTGTGAGAAGACTATGAACTTGAAGATTTAAAAAAAGATAATCCACATTATGAAATTCAAAGATATAAAGGACTTGGTGAAATGAATGCTGACCAATTGTGAAGCACAACTATGGATCCAGAAACTAGACAATTAATTCAAGTTTCAATAGAAGATGCTGCATTGACTGAACGAAGAGTTTCAATTTTAATGGGAGATGATTCTAGTAAAAGAAAAGATTGAATTACTGATAATGTAGATTTTGAAATGGAGGGATAATATGGCAAATAATAATGATAAAATTTGAAACCGTTCCCTTGATGACATTATGTCTGAAAGTTTTGGTAAGTATGCAAAATACATTATTCAAGACCGTGCATTACCAGATGTTAGAGATGGATTAAAACCTGTTCAAAGAAGAATTTTACATGCTATGAATGAACTTAAGATTTTTTATGATAGTCCTTATAAAAAATCTGCTAGAACTGTTGGGGAAGTAATTGGTAAATACCACCCCCATGGTGATAGTTCCATTTATGAAGCAATGGTTAGAATGTCACAAGAGTGAAAAAATAACATTCCTTTAATTGATATGCAAGGAAACAAAGGTTCAATTGATGGTGATTCACCAGCTGCAATGAGATATACTGAGTGTCGTTTATCAAAATTTGGTCAGACACTTTTAAAAGATATAAATAAAAACACTGTTAAATTTATTAATAATTTTGATGATTCTGAACAAGAACCTACTGTTTTGCCCTCTTTAATTCCAAATATTTTAATTAATGGGGCAACAGGTATTGCAGCAGGATATGCTACTAATATTCCACCATTTAATCCTGGTGAAATAATTGATGGAATAATTTTTAGAATTTTAAAACCAGAATCTCAATTATCAGAAATTGCAAAGATTATTAAAGGTCCAGACTTTCCAACAGGTGGTATTATTCAAGGAAAAGAATTTATAAATGAAATTTATAAAACAGGTAAAGGTAAATTTTTTATCAGAGCTAAAATTGAAGAAGAACCTGTTAGAAGTAGTAAGAACATTAGAAGATTAGTTGTTAAAGAAATTCCTTTTGATACAAATAAAGCTGCCATTGTTCGTTCATTGGATGAGATTAAATTTAATAATGAATTACCTGGATTTAAAGAAGTTAGAGATGATTCAGATAAAGAAGGGATTTCAATTGTTTTAGAGTTTGAAACAGAAAAAGATTTAGATATTATAAAAACTTTTTTATTTAAAAAAACTCAGTTGCAAATTTCTTATAGTGCTAATATGGTTTTAATTAAAAATCGTAAACCTGTACAAGCTAGTTTATTAGAGATTCTTGATTCTTTTATTGAACATGCAAATGATGTTGTGATTAAAGCAGCTAAATTTGATTTAGATAAATCATTAGCTAGAAAAGAGATCATTGAAGGTTTAATTAAAGCAATTAGTGAAATTGATATTTTAGTAGATTTAATTAAAAGCTCAGAAAGCAAAGAAGAAGCAAAAGTTAAAATTCAAAATCAGTTTGAAGTAAATGAAAGACAATCTGAAGCAATTGTTAATTTAAGATTGTATGTTTTAACATCATATGATACTGAAAAATTAAAAAAAGAATATGAGGATTTATTAGAATTTATCAAAGAAAAAGAAATGATTATTAATTCTAATGATTATCGTAGTAAATACATTATTAACATTTTAGAAGATTATAAAAAACAATTTTCATATAAAAGAAAAACATTAATTGAAAATGAAGTTGAAGAATTAGACATTGAAACAGCTGATATTATTGAAGAAGTTCATGGTACTTGTATTGTTACAAGAGACAATTATATAAAGTTTGTTAGTGAAGATATTAAAGAGTTTGATTTGTCTAAAACAAAAATAAAAGATGCTGATATTCCAGTTGATATTTTTAAGATGTCAACTTTAGACTATTTAGTTTGTTTAACTAGTCGTGGGAAAGTTATTACTATTCCAGCATATAAAATTAAAATGACAAAATTAAAAGATAATGGTGTTCATATCAATGAACTTGTTACAATTGATTCATTTGAAAAAACTGTTTTAGCATTTGCAGTGTCTAAAAATTCAAATATTGATACACAAATTTTATTAGCTACTAGAAATTCTTTTATTAAAAGAATAACTTTAGAAGATTTGAGTTTAGCTAGAACAGCTAAATATATGAGTTTAATCAGTTTAAAAACTAGTGATGATGAAGTTGTAAGTGCTTATGTTTTAAAACCTGAACACAAAGAACTAATTTCAGTTACTGAAAATGGTTATGCAACAAAATATTATATTGATGAAATTCCAATTGTTGGTCGTAGTGCAAGTGGTGTTAAAAATATGACTTTAAAAGATAATGATTGTATTGCTTTTGTTGTTCCTATTCCTAAGCATGAAAATTTCTTATTTTTTATTTCAAATCGTGGTGCTAAAAGAATTCATATTAATGATATTGGCTTAACAAGTAGATCAAAACTTGGAAAGAAAATTTTTCAACAAACTGAATCAAATCCTTATTTGGTAAATTCTGGATTTATTACAGGTGGTAGAAACACTATTTATTTGTTACTTGAAAATAATGAATTAATATCTTTAAAAGTTTCTGAAGTTCCAATTAGTGATAATGAATCAAGAATGAATTTGATATCCAAAATTGAAAAAAACACAATTATTATAAGTTCTCATTTAGACAAAGAAAAAACTTTTATTGAAATGAGTGAAACTAACAATTTCAATACTTTACTTGAAGAAAAACAATCTAAAACTGAAGGTAAAGAAAAAGAAAATGATTCTGAAATTGATGAGCAAAAAAATCATGATTACAAAACCTTTGAACATCCTAAAAAATCATACTATATTAATGAGGATTCATTAGAATTAGAAGAAAAATCAGAAAATGATGTTGAAGATGATGATTTTGAAGAAGATGATGAGGATGAACCAAATTTTCAGCAACAAGAAGATATTAAATTTGATGATAAAAATCATGAAAATTTAGAATATCAAAAATCACAAAAAAATGAAAACTTTGAAAATGATGATATTAATTCAGATGAAAGTGATGATACATCTTCATTTGATGAAGAACATGATTTTGTAGAAACAAATAATTATAGTTTAAATCTTGAAAGTGAAAATTTTGATGTATACGATGAAAATGAATTTGATTCAAAAAAATCTGCAATTGAAAATTCTAATGATGTAGATTTTAGTGATGAAGAATCAGATAATGATTTTGAAAACAGCGATGAAAAAGAATCAATAGAAATTGAAACAGAAGATAGTCAGAATGATTTTGATGATATAGAAAATAATTTAAAAAATGAAGAAAACTTTCCAGAAGAAGAAAATGATTTAAATCAAGATGAAAAAAACAATTTTTCAATTGATGATATTAATG
>CAMWUV010000055.1 GCA_947177535.1 uncultured Mycoplasma sp. | reverse complement strand
TGGATATTAAATGTGGTAGTATAGTGTTGCACTTCAAATTTCACTCAAGGAAAAAATATCTTTTAACAAAGATATTTTTTTTATTTTAAACATGTTTTTAAAAAATATAATTTACTAAAAAAGTAAATTGATTTTTACTAAAAATAACTTTTTGCTATTGTAAATTACATGTTTATAAAAGTATAATAATATAGATGGGTATTTTCATTTTTAGTTAAATTAATGTTTTTCTATTCTTGAAAATGCTACTTATTTTACTACCCTTTATGGTTTTTATGAATTACAGTAGTAGCAAGTTTATCTGTTTATAGGAGTTTATAGTGAATTCAGTAAGTAATAGAAATATAAATTTTATGGTTTTTGAAAGTTTAGATGTAATTGAAAACTATTTAAGTTCTGAAATTGTAAAATATATTCGTTCACAACCTAAGTTAAATTTATCAATTGAGTCTAGAACAGACTTTTATAATTTACTTTATAAATTAAAAGATGATTTTTTAAATAATAGAGTTTCTTTTAGAAATGTAAACTTTTTTATGACTGATGATTATATTTTTGATTCTCAATCTTGAGAATCTTTTCCGTTGCAATCATCTGAAGAAATTCTAAAAAATATTTTCTTTAGCCAAGTTGATTTTGATAATTCTAACTTACATCCAATAGTAAATGAAATAAGATTTCATGAATTTAACAATAATATTTTTATTAATTATGATTCAGAAATTGATGCTTCTGATGGATTAGATGTATTAGTTTTAAAAATGCAACCAAATGGTTCATTAATTTTTAATGATGTAGTTAATTCAAATGATTTGTCTTCTAAAGGAATTTATTTAAACAGAAACATTGAAGAAAATATTCTTGGTGAATTTGGTGGGGTTCAAGAAAGTTTACCTGTTTCTTGTGCAACTTTAGGTATAGATCAAATTTTGAAAGCAAGAAAAATTTATATTGTTGGTTTAGGCGCTGGTGTAGCAAATACATTACAAAAACTATTTTATACAAAAGACTATGATAAAACTAATCCAACATGTTTACTTAAAACTCATCCTAATGTTACTGTTTTAGTTGATAAAGAAGCTTCAGCTGGAATTTTTAGTCCATCTAAAGTTGATCAAATTTCAAAACTTGTTCAAACAGTGGTTGAACATGATGTTAATACTCAAAATGTATATACACCACAAATGCAAGAATCTACTGAAACTGTTGATGTTTATGCTAATCAACAAAATCAAATTGTTGATGAACAAGTAGTTTATGAAGAACAACCAACAATTTATCAAGAACAAGAAGAAACTGTATATGAACAACAACCAACAGTTTATGATGAACAACCTGCTTTTCAAGAAGAAGTTGTTTATGAACAACAACCAGCTCAAGAAATAATAGAAAAGCAACCTTCAATTGAAATTGATTTTCAAAATCCTGAACAAGAATCTCAAGATCAAATAGAAAATGAATTAGAAGACGAATATGATTTTGATAGTTTAAATGACTTTCAAGATATAGACTAAAAAAATGAAACATTATTTTGTTTCATTTTTTTTATTTAAGTTTAAATAGCATTTTTCTTCATGGTCATTATATATTCCTATTGCTTGTAGATAAGAAAAAATTGTAACTGACCCAATAAATTTAAATCCAAATTTTTTAAGTTCTTTTGTTATTTTTTTTGATAAATTGTTTTCAGTTATTTGATTTTCATTTTTTAAAATTTTATAGTTTGTATGACTTCATAAATAGTCATTTAAACTTTTATGAACTTTAATTAAATTAAAATATGCTTTGGCATTATCAATAATTGCTTTTAGTTTTTGTTTATATTTAATAACATTATATTTTTTAATTATTTTATCTATATCATCATCATTCATTTCACTGATTTCTTTAATTTTGTTAAAGTTAAAAGCTTTTTCATACTCTTTTTGTTTACTTAATATTATGCTAAATCCTAGTCCAACACTTTGAGTTTCTAAACATAAAAGTTTAAAAAGTAAGTTATCGTCATGAAGTGGTTTCCCCCAAAAGTTATCATGATAATCAATGTAAAATTTAGTTTTAGCTCAACTGCATCTTGTTTTACTATTCATTGTTTTTGTTATTTGAAAATTATTTTTAATATAATAAAATAAGTTTTTAGTTTTTATTAATAATGTTAAATGAAAGTAGTGTTTTTAATCATATTTCTGTTCGTTTAGAAGATGCTGTAGATTGTTTAAACATAAAAGAAAATGGTGTTTATGTTGATTGTACTTTTGGTAGGGGCGGACATAGTTTAGAAATTTTAAAAAAACTAAATCACACTGGTAAATTGATTGTTTTTGATTTAGATGAAGAAGCAAAAGATTTTTATGAAAAAAATTTTAATGAATGAAAAAATATTTTTTTTATAAATAATAATTTTAAATATCTTAAAGAAGAATTAGAAAAACTATCAATATTTAAAGTAGATGGTTTTCTTTTTGATTTTGGAGTTTCTAGTCCTATGTTTGATAATCCAGAGAGAGGTTTTAGTTTTAAAAAAGATGCTAAATTAGATATGAGAATGAATCAAAAGCAAGCACTAAGTGCTTTTGAAATTATTAATTTTTATGAAAAAGAAAAATTAATTGATATTTTTAAAAAATATGGTGAAATTAGTAAGCCAAATTTTGTTGTTGATGAGATTATTAAAGAAAGAGAAAAAAAACATATTTATACTACTTTAGAACTAGTTGAAATAATTAGAAGAAAAACTCCTAAAAAATTATTAAATTTAAAAAAACACTTTGCTAGAACTTATTTTCAAGCAATTAGAATTGAAGTTAATGATGAATTGAATAATATAAAACATGCATTATCAAATGCTTTAAATATGTTAAATATAAATGGTAGAATAGTTACAATTTCTTTTCATTCGCTTGAAGAAAAAGAAATTAAAAAAGTATATAAAAAAATTTTAGAACCAAAATTTCCTAAAGAAGTTCCAATAAATAATAAATCTGATTTTAAAATAATTAAAATTAAGTCTAGAAAAGCTTTGCAGTCTGAATTGGATAAAAATTATAGAACAAGATCATCTATTTTAAAAGTTGTAGAGAGGATAAATTAAATATGAAAGAAAATTTTACTGTTATATCTTTTGGTAATTATGAAACAAAGATTTTAATTTGTACTTTTATAGAAGATAACTTATTTCCAATTTATAAAAAAAGTTTTTTAACAAAAAACTGTTTTCAAGAATCAGAAATTATTGATGAAGAATTATTAATTGAAACTTTGGATAAAGAATTTAAAAAAATTCCTATTAGTTTAAAATCAACTAATTTAATTTTAAATATTCCTTTAAAAAATTTAGAAATAGTAAATTCTTGCAAAGAAGCAGTACCAGTTAGTTCAAATATTACAAAAGAAGGTCTAATTGATTTGGTAGAAAATTTTGGTCAAAAAAATATTTCTTCAGAAAAAATGGAATTAGATAAAAAAATAATTAATTGAAAAATGAATAATAAGTCTTATTCTTATTTTCCTAATATTAATGGTAATATAACATCATTTGGATGAAATATTAACACTTATTTAGTGAAAAAATCTGTTGTAGAAAAATATAAACATATTTTTGAAGAGTATTTTAATTTAGAACCAAAAATGATTACTTGTGACAGTTTAGTTATGAATCAGTTATTTTTGAATAAAGAAAGAAAATCCAAAATTTTAATAAATATTGGTCACTTAAAAAGCTCTTTTGAAAGATATGAAAATGGTGTTTTAGTAAACCAAACAAGTTATGATTTTGGAATTAGACATCTAACATCTGAAATTGGCAAAATAGGTAGTATTGATGAAGAAAAATCAATTGAACTTTTAAAAATTTATAAATCAATTTCTTCTTTTAACAAAAATTTAGCTTTAATTAATCATTTTAAAGAAAAATACATGAGTTATTCACAAACCACAATTCAAGATATTAAAAAACAAATTTTTATATGGATTAAAAATTTAATTTACTTTTTAAATTACTATACTCAAAAAAGTAAATTAGATTTTTTAGGTGTTGATGAAATTTATATATTTTCATCTATGAATATTTTAGATTCATGATTTCCTTACATTCGAGAAAATTTAGAAAAAAGAGCTGATATTTTTTCAATTAAATCTAATGTCTTTAGTATTAAAGAATCAAAATACTGTTCTTTAATTGCATCAATTATGCATTATATAAACACTAAAATAAATGGTGAGTTGTTAATAAATAAAATTTATAATAATTATCCAACAAAAAAAATCGTTGAAGGAACAGCTAAAATAAAAAATTCAGATAGTTCAAATAAAAATTGATTCACAAAAGTTTTTGACAATGTGAGAGAATAATTTTTATTATTCAATTCATTTGTATGTATTAAAATATTTTATAGAATATAGTTTTATATAAATTAAATAAGGAAGAAAATATGGCAAAAGTTTTAGTTATAAAAAGTTCTATGATAGAAAAAAATATTTCTTTTACTGAAGAATTAACAAATAGATTTGTAAAATTCTACAAGGCTTTTAATCCAAATGATGAAATTATTGAAATTGATTTAAACGATTTACCAATGGCACAAATAACTTTAAACCGTAATAATATGAAAACTTTTTTTAATGAAAAAGATTCTGATTTTTTCATCAATCAATTAAAATCTGTTAATAAAGTTATTTTTGCTTGTCCAATGACAAATTTTAATATTTGTGCAACAGCAAAAAATTATTTAGATCATGTTTTAGTAGCTAACAAAACATTTTCTTATAAATACTCTAAAAAAGGTGATGCAATTGGTTTGTTGTCTCATTTACAAGTACAATTGTTAACTTCTCAAGGTGCACCATTAGGATGATATCCATGAGGAAATCATACAGAAAATCTAAAAGGAACTTGAGAATTTATGGGTGCAAAAGTTTTTGAACCTATTTTAGTTGATGGTACTAAAATTCCAGAAAACTCTTCAAAAACTCCTTCACAAAGAATTGATGAATTTGAAGAACACATTAAAAAAGCAGCTCAATTATTTGCTTCATCTGCAGCAAAAGAATTCAAACCATTATCTTAATTAAAACTAAAAAAATCCAAATAATTTGGATTTTTTTTAATATTTATCTGTTTTTATTACCTTTCTTATATATAGGGCTAATAGAATGAAAATAAGATATCAAAATAATAG
>CAMWUV010000054.1 GCA_947177535.1 uncultured Mycoplasma sp. | reverse complement strand
TGTTATTTTTGATTTAAATAATTCAAAAGAATATTTAACATTTAGTGAAAAATATTTTTATAAAAAGATAGTTTTAGATTCAGATACTTTTTTTGAAAAATACAAAAATATTTTATCTATTTTTATAAAATATGATTTGCTCATTGAGTTAAAAAAGCAATGTAATTTGAAAAGTGTTAAAGTTAATATTGTGTTTTTGGATGACATAGATAAAAGAAATGAATCAAGGGACAGAGGTTGTTCTCCAAGAAGTGAAAAATATTGAGAAATAAAACAAATTTTTCAGGGTTCTAACACAAATTCTGGTAAAGATAAATTTTACCCAGGTGATGGTAATTGAAATAAACAAAATGAATATAAAAACATTCTTTTTTTACAAATTCATAAAATAAAACCTAATTATATTGATGAAAATGGCAACTTAATTGAAAATAATATTGATTTTATTTATGTTCCAGTTCTTTTGATTCCTGAAAGTATACAAATTAGACAATTTATTGCAAAAAGTCCAAACAAATAAAACTTATCAACTTATAAATTTTTTGTAAATTATAATTATTTTATTAATTAAAAAATAGAATTATTATATGAATCAAAAAATAGCATTTTATCGTAAGTATCGCCCTACTTGTTTTAGCGAAATTGTCGGGCAAAATTACATAGTTACAACATTATTAAATACAATAAAAAATAATAAGCATACTCATGCTTACATTTTTTCTGGTCCCAAAGGTGTTGGAAAAACATCAATTGCTAAAATCTTTTCTAAAGCATTAAATTGTTTAAACAATAAGAATGGAGATTGTTGCAACAAATGTGAAAACTGTAGGTTAATTAATGAAAATAAAGCAGTGGATGTAATTGAATTAGATGCAGCTTCAAATAATGGTGTTGGTGAAGTTAGAAATATTATTGATACAATTGGGTATTTACCAAATATTTTAAAATACAAAGTTTATATTATTGATGAAGCCCATATGCTTTCTAATGCTGCATGGAATGCTTTTTTAAAATTAATTGAAGAGCCTCCTGAATATTTAGTTTTTATTTTTGCTACAACTGAATCTCATAAATTACCACCAACTATTATTTCTAGATGTCAAAGATATAATTTTTTAAAATTAAATAACGAAGAATTAAAAAAGTATTTATTGGAAATAGCAAAAAAAGAAGAAATAAAAATTAGTGATTCTGCTTTAATCAAAATTAGTGAATTATCAGATGGCTCTTTAAGAGATGCTTGTTCTTTATTAGATCAGTTAGATACATATACTAATTCAAATATTGAAATCAAAGATATTTATGATGTTTTTGGGTTATTAGACATTACTGAAAAATTAAATTTATTGAAATTTGTTTGAAATAGCAATGTTGAACAAGTAATTAAAAAAATAGATGATTATGAAATTAAAGGGATTGATTTTCATCAACTTGCAATTGATTTAATTAATATTTTGTATGATAAGTTAATTTATGAAAGAACTAAGAATTTAAAATTATTAAAATTTTTACCAGTTGATAAAATTAATTTTTTAGAATTACAACCTAAATTTATTATTAAATGTTTAGAAATTTGGCAAGAAAATTTATCAAAAATTAAATATTCTTCTAATCCAAAATTTTTCTTTAAACTAAGTTGTTTTGAAGCATCTAAACTTTTTGAATTTGATTATGATGCTAATTTAACTAATAGTAGTTATATTGATAAAAATGAAATTTCTAAAGAAGAAATCATTGAATCAGTTAAACCAACTCTTAAAAAAATAATTTCAGTTAATAATACTCACTTAAAAGAAGAGCAAAAAAGTAATTTAATTGAAGAAAAACCAGTTAAAAAAGAAAAAAAATCTGAAAACAAAGAAATTCCTTTTTTTGATAGTGAACCAAGTTCAAAACCAACCATCACAGATGAATTTGATGAATCTAATTTTAAACAGGTAAAACTATCAGAAATTGGAATGAGAACTGTTTCAATTGCCAACAATAATTTAAAAGTTGAAAATGTTGTTAGTAATGAAGAAAAAACTGATAAAAAAATTAATATAGTTGATAGTTATGTTAATGAATTTATTAAAGTTAAACATCTTAATTTAGATAAAGAAGATATTAGGGATGAATTTAATATATCTTACAAAAAATCTAAAAAGAATGGTAACGAAAAAGTTAAAGAATCACAAAATATTTTTGATATTAGTGAAATAAAAATAAAAGAGAAAGAAAATCACCTTGAGAATAAAAAAATCAAAAAATCAAAAAATAAAAAAAAAGAAAATGATAACTTTAATTTATTTTCTTTCAATGAGATTGAAGAAGTTATTGATGAACCAACTGAATCTATAAATGATCTTGAAAAAATAAACAGTGAAAAAGATTCTATTAACAATACCATAAGCAAAGAAAAACAATCTTTAAATTTTCAAAAAGAAAATAAAAAAGAAAACAGAGAAAAAAGTTCAGATATTAATAATAGTGATTATAAAATTTTAACTAATGAAGAAGTAAATGATATTTTTTTAAAAATAGCTGTTAATTCAAACAATAAATTCAAAATAAATGTTAATGATTTTTTTCAAAAAATTAAGTCATCTACACCAATCAATAAATTTGATTTTTTAATTAGAGATATGGATAAACTTTTAGTAGCTTCAGAAAATGGAATAGTTTTTGTTTCTGAAGATGATATAGCAATTGAAAATATAAACAGCATTAATCAATCATTAGAATTTTTAGAATATATTAAAAAACATTTAAATAAAATATATTATGTAGTTGCTGTTAATAAACAACAAGCAATTGAAATAGGTAATAAAATTCGAAATGAAAAATTAAATAACACAAAAGTAAAAGATGTTAATATAGAATTTTTAAAAAATAAAATTAAAGTAAATCCAACTGCTAAAGAATTAGCTGAAACTTTATTAAAAGACTTAATTATTGATGATGAGGAGTAAATTATGAATATGCAAAAAATGCTGCAACAAGCAAAAGCAATGCAAAATAAATTAGAAAAAAAAATAAAAGAATTTGAAGCTGAAGAATTTGAATTTGTTTATCAAAAATCAATTACTATTCAAATTAAAGGTAATTTAGAAATTATTAAAATGGATATTAACAAAGAATTGATTGATCCAGATGATAAAACAATGTTAGAAGAAATGATAGCAGAAGCACTTAATGAAGCAATAAGTGCTGTTACTGAAGAAAAAGAAAAAATTACAAAAGGCTCTATGCCATTTTAAATATGAAACCTAAAGAATTTGAATATTTTGTTGAAGCTTTAAAAAGTCTTCCGTCTATTTCAACCAAAAGTGCTAATAAAATTGCTTATTTTTTTTTGGAAAATGATGAAAATTTTTATAATACTTTTTTAGACAGATTAGTATCTTTAAAATCTAATATTAAGTTTTGTTTAAACTGCAATAATTTAACTTCTAATTCTTTATATTGTGAAATTTGTAATAGTGATTCTAGAGACACTAAAAAATTATGTATTGTTTCTTATTTAGAAGATTTAGAAAAAATAGAACAATCTAATAGTTTTTCTGGATTATATTTTGTTTTAAATAGTGAAATTAATCATAAAGATTTAAATTCAGCTAAAAAAATTAATTTTGAAAAATTGGAAGCAATGATTAATAAATTTCATATTAAAGAAATTTTAATTTGTACTAATATGACAATTAATGGAGAACTTACAAGTTCTTATTTAAAAAATTTTATCAAAGAAAAAAAATATAATATTGAGCTTTATCGGCTTGCAATGGGAATTCCAATGAATGCTTCAATTGAATATATTGATTGAGAGTCTTTAAAGCAATCAATAGAAAATAAGAAAAAAATTTAATAATAAAAAAAGTGCTATTAATTTAGCACTTTTTATTTATTAATGATGTCATCAAGTTTAGATTTGTAAGGAGAATTCTTTTTAGTTGGTTGTGTTTGATTTTCCAATATTTTTCTAATATCTTTTAAAATATTTTCAACTGAATCCTTTGCTTTTTCAGTTTTTTCAAGTTCTTCTTTTGCTTTCTTTTCTTCATCTCTTTGCAAAGCCATTAATTTTATTTCTTTTCTTTTCTTTCCTTCTTTAATAAATTTAAAATATTCTTCTGCTGTATAACCACAATACTTATTTTTATAAGAGTTTATTAAAGACATATATGCTTTTACAATGAAAAATAAAATAATGGCAATAATAAAGAAATTAATTACAACTTGAATAAAGTTTCCATATCTTAATATAATTGCAGAAGGATTAACCTCACCACCTTCTAAATATGGTTCTACTCCATTTGCAACTCAAATTAAATCACTTAAACTTTTTCCAACAGCAGCACTAATTAAAGGCATGATGATATCATTTACTAAACTTGTTACTATTGCTGAAAAAGCTGCACCAATAATAACAGCAACTGCTAAATCAATTAAATTTCCTTTAGTAATAAAAGCTTTGAAGTCTTGAAGTAGTTTAGATTTAACAGGATTTTTTATTTTAACTTTTTTCAATAATGACTTTTCTGCTTTTGTATTTTCTTGTTCCATATTAATCCCTTTCTAAAACATGAAAAAATAAATACTTTATTAATTTTATCTTTTTACTACAAATAAAAATAAAAATTTGAAATAAAAATACATACAACTTTTTGTATTTAAAATTAATAAAAAGTTATTTTAGAAACTAGTTACTAAATAATAATTAAATAGTAATATCATTGTTATATATTGGTTATCTAAATATGAAAAACAAAATTAGTTTAAAAAATATTAAGATTATTTGTTATTCAGTAATAGGGATATGTACAATTGGAGGATTAGCAGCCTTTGCTGAAGAAACAAGTCATTATTTAAATTACATTAATATTGAAAAAACTTATCATTATTATGAACAAGGAAGTTTAGAAATAGATTATAAAGAAACTAAATCTTTTAACGATTTTTTATTTTCTTTTACAAATAATGGATATTCTTCTTATGTAACTTCATCAACTTCATATTTAAATAACTTAGAAGCAAATGCTAAAAAAGTTTTTGAAAATAATCAAACTGAATTTAATTCTTTTAATGAGAGTTATATTGAACCTTCAAAAAGTTTTATTTCTAAAACCACTCAAGTTGAACCTAGAATTTATGGTTTTGCTCTTGGAATTGTTTTATTTGTTTTTGGTTTAGGATCATTAGCATCATTATATTTTTCAAGAGAAAAAAAGAAAATAAAAAAAT
>CAMWUV010000053.1 GCA_947177535.1 uncultured Mycoplasma sp. | reverse complement strand
GAAGAAGATACATCCAATCTTGTGGTTCAATATATTTTTAGACTTAATAAAAAAATAGGAAAAGACAATATTTTAAATTCTACAAATAAAGGCTATTGTTTCAAATTAAAAAAATAAATAAATAGTTATTTTATTTACTAAATTTATTAAAATAAAATTTTGTTAAAACCCCTTTTTAATAATAAAATTGTATTGTGAGTGTAATGCTACAACAATTCTAAAAATAAATAATAATGCAACAATGTTGATTATTTTTTATTTTATTTTTATTTAAATAAATATATATGGAGATAATATGAATACAGTTAAACCTAAAATATCAAATATTAGAATAGCGATTATATGTTCAAGTGAATCAGAAGACATGGATGTTGTTATTCCATATGATATTTGAAAAAGAGCAGGGATAATTGCTGAAACCATTTCAAATGAAAAAAAGAATTCTATTTTTTTACAATATGGAACTAAAATTACATGTAATGAACAAATTGATAGAGTTAATTTAGATAAATTTAATGCCATTTATCTTCCTGGTGGTAAAGGTTATGAAAGACTTTTAACAAATAAAAATGATAAAGTTTTAAATAAAATTATTAAATTTTCTTCTGATGAAGAAAAGAAATGAGTTTTTGCTTGTGGAGAAGCTTCAATTTTTTTACACGAAATTGATGCTTTGAAAAACAAAAAAGTGACAGTTTATCCAGGTCCTGGATATAAAGAAAAAATTGGAAATAATTTCTCTGATGATAATATAGTTGTTAGTAAAAATATAGTAACTTTTAAATCAGCTTTTTTTGCATTTGATTTTGCTTTACTAATTGTTGAAAAATTTTTAGGTAAACAAATAGCTACCAATGTTGCACAAGACATTTTATATTCAAAAAACTAACTTTTAATAGATTGTCTATTAAAAGTTTTTTTTTGACTTAAAATAAATTTATTCAAATATTTGGAAATTCAATATGGAAAGCAAAATAACAAACAGGCAAAAAGAATTACTAAAATACATAGTTGAAGAATATGTTTTAACAGCAAACCCTGTAGGTAGCAAAATTGTTATAGAAAAATATATGAAAAATATTTCAGCTGCTACTGTAAGAAATGAAATGGCAACTTTAGAAAAATTAGGTTATTTAGAAAAAAATCATACATCTAGTGGTAGAGTTCCATCAACTTTAGGTTATAAGTTTTATGAAAAAGAATTTTCTCATCCAAGTATAGATGATGAAGATTTAAAAATGAAGTTAAGAAACATTTTTTCAGACAGAACTATGTCAATTGATGTTGTTATTGAAGAAAGTTGCAAAATAATTTCTGAAAGTACAAAATTACCATTAATAAAAATAGAAAAAAATGAAGAAATTCTTTTAAAAAGGATTGATTTAGTTATTATAAATAAACAGTCTGCTATGATTATTGTTATTACTTCAGATGGTAATTTAAACAAAAACATTATTCAGTTTAAAAATGAATCCATTTTAAAAGATATTTCCATTTGTATAAGAATTTTTAATGATAGATTAATAGATTGCCCAATTAAGGAAATTGAATCAAAAATTAATTCCATGAAATCTATTATTAAAGAGAAAGTTAAAGAATATGAATTTGTTTTACAGGAATTAGTTGAAAGAATTTTTCATATTAAAACTAAAATGATTAAAACAGTTCATGGTCAATCTTCTCTTTTAACAGTTCCAGAATTTCAAGATAAAGAAAAGCTAAAAGAAATTTTACAAATACTTGAAAGCACAACAATTTGAGAACAAATTGCTTTTAAACAAAATCAAACAGGATCTAGTACTTTAATAACTTTTGGTGATGAAGTTAGACATAATGATATTGTTTTTGCACAAACAGATTTAGAAATAACGAAAAAAAATAAAACAAAACTAGTAATGGTTGCACCAACAAGAGTTGATTATTCAAAAATTAAAGGATTATTGGAATTTATTAAAAATGAGTTTGAAAAGGGATGAAAATAATAAAATAGTTAAAATTAATTTTTTTACTTTCAAAAAATTTATTAAATTGAAAAAACCTTTATTACATAAAAAAAAATTTAGTAAAGATTTAAAAATAATATTAATTTTTTCAATGGTTTTTATAACTTTAAAAACAAATAAACCATTTAAAAAGTTAGATAAAGATTTTCTATTTGATATTTTTGTTTTAATTTTTAAAAATGATAAAAAAATTAACAAAGAATTTACTGTAGACCTTTTGGTTGAAAAAACTAAATATTTTGATTTTGTTAATAGAATAAGTAGTTTAGATGTTAATAGTTTTTATGAAAGTATTTTTTCTTTTTATAACTATTCTGGTATTTTGAATTACTTAAAAAGAAAAAAAAAATTAAAAAAAATGATAATTAATAATGATGGTTATACAAATTTTGTTAATTTGAATAAAAATTTAAAAAACATTCTTTCATTTATTAAAATAAGTTCTCCAAATCGTTTTAATTATATTTATCGAAAATTGATATATTTGGTGTAATTCTATGAGTAAAAAAAATAACTTTATTCACAAAATACCTTCTTATCAAGAAATAAAAAAAATGAATTTAAAACAGCTTGTTCATTTAACTAGTCTAATAAGATCTAAAATTATTGAAATATCTAAAAATAAAAGTTTACATTTATCAAGTAATTTAGGAATAGTTGAATTATCACTAGCCTTACTTTATGTTTTTGACTCTCCAAAAGATTTAATTTTATATGACACAGGACATCAAAGTTATGTTCATAAAATGATTACTGATCGTTGAAATAAAATAGATTCAATTAGAGAAACAGATGGTTTGTCTGGTTTTCAAGATCCAAATGAGTCTGAGCATGATTTAATTTCTACTGGACACTCTGGGAATATTTTATCAATTTGTCAAGGATACATAGAAAATTCACAAAACAAAGATAATTTTATAATTCCTGTTATAGGAGATGCAGCAATATCTAATGGTTTATCTTTTGAAGCTTTGAATAATATATCATTTAATAAAACACCAATGTTAATTATTATTAATGATAATGGAATGTCTATTTCAAAAAATGTGGGTGGAATGCATAAAATGATGTCAAAAATTCAAATGTCTAAACCAGTTTTTTGATCAGAAAAAGTATTGAAAAAATCTCTTTTTAAATTTAAATTAGGAAAAAAAATTTATTGATTTATTTTTAAGTGTTTTGAGAAAATATCAAAATTTTTTAAAGGTAGAAATTTTTTTGAAAAATTAGGTTTCCATTATTTTGGTGTAATTGATGGTAATAATTTGAAAAAAACTATTCATGTTTTAAAAAGATTAAAAAATTTAATTAAATTCGGACCAATAATTTTACATGTAAAAACTATTAAAGGATATGGATTAAAAGAGGCAGAATTAGATGATAGTGGTTTATTTCACTCTTTAAGTTTAAATGATTCAACAAAAAAAGAAAATTTAAGTTATGGAGAAATGGCTGCACAATTTTTAGAAAAACTAATTTTATATGACAATAAAATAAGAATAATTAATCCTGCTATGACTTTGTCATCTGGATTTTTAAAATTATCAAAAAATTTTCCTTTTAATTATGAGGATGTTGGGATAGCAGAAGAACACGCAATTACTAAAGCTGCTGGTATAGCATTAACAAATAAAAAAGTTTTTATAGTTATTTATTCTACTTTTTTACAAAGAGGATATGACAATATTTTTCATGATATTTCTAGATTAGAATTACCAATAATTTTTTTAATTGATAGAGCTGATATTTCATATCAAGATGGCGATACACATCATGGAATTTATGATTTAGGTTTTTTAAAAAGCATCCCTAACACTATTATTTGTAGTCCTTCTAATAAATATGAGTTAGAAAAATTAATAACTTTAGGATATGAAAACAAAAAAAATCCTTTTTTTATCAGATATTCAAAAGATAAATGTTTAAAAACAAATTTAGAAAAAAAATTTGATTTTGGTTCTTGAATATATCTTAAAAAAAGTAAAGAATCCAAATCATGCATTATTTCATATGGACATATTGTTAATGAAATATATGAAAATATTAAAGAAAAACAAGTTGATTTAGTAAATGCAATATTTATTACTGCTTATAAAAAAGAATTTGTAAGTAAGTTATTAAGTTCTTATCAAAGAATTTATGTTATTGAAAAAGTTTATAATAGTAACTGTTTGGGAGATGATTTAATAAAGCAAGCATTTGAAGAAAAAAAGAAATGTTCAATTTCAAAAATAAACATTAAAACAAACAAAATTGGTTTTGGTAATAAAGATATTATTGATAAAAAATTGGGAATTGATATTAAGACAATTATTGATAAAATAAATTTTTAAAAAATAATTTTTTATTTATATACTTTAAAATTTTATGATTATTATTTAAAATTTATAGTAGTTACTATTAAATAAAAATATTTATTTTGTAGTTTAAAACTTTATTAATATAAGTAGATATAAGTATTATGGTTCAAATGTCTGAAAAAGAAATTAGGGAATTTCTTCAAAAATTAGGTTTAAAAATTGAAAACTGAATTAAGTTTTCTAATTTTTTATCAATTTTTCCTTTTCAAAGAATAATAAAGGATTATTTTTATATTTTTTTAAATAAAAATACTGATATGTTTTATGAAGGGACTACTGATACTGACATTATAAGTTTAATAATGTTTGATCGTGAGATTAGTTCTAACTTACTTAAATGACTACTTATTTTTGAAACAAAATTTAAAAAAATAATTATTGAAAAATGAGTATCTAAATCTAAATTAAGAACAGAAAAAATTTATTTATTAAAAGAAGATGAATTTTTAAATTTAATTCCTGACATAAAAGAATCAAATTTAGATATTAAAAAATTTCGTTATTCACTTTTTGAACATGTTTCTAATTCAGAATTTTTACAAGAATATCACAGTTTAGAAGAAATACCGATTGTTGATTTATCTTACTCTTGAACTTTTGCAACAACTATTAATTTTTATCGTGTTGTTTCTGCTGAAATTAAAAGAGAAATATTAGCAGAATTTAATATTCCATATGAATTTAAAGAATCTTTCCACAAAGCATTGAATGTATTATTAAAAATTAGAAATACAATTTCTCATAATCATATTATTTATAACTTTAAAACAAATTTATACAGACTAGAATTTAATAAAGTATATAAATTTTTATTTAAAGAAGATAACCAATTAAACCAACCTATTAATTTAAATCAAATTATGAGTTTGGTTGACTATTTATTAAATTGAAAATATTGTAAAAAAGAGTTTGAAAGTAAAT
>CAMWUV010000052.1 GCA_947177535.1 uncultured Mycoplasma sp. | reverse complement strand
TATTAAGATTTAATTTAAGTGTTAAATCTGTTTTTTTAAAACTTTGGTAAGGAATTATTCATTTTTGAAATGCCTCATAAAATTTTGATTGATTTCTAAATGAAATGTTTGCAAGTTCAGCTAAATTTTTTTCTTCAGAATTAAAACAGACTTTATAATTGCAAATACGAAACATTGATAAATCATTTTGTGAATCACCTAAAGCAACTGTGTTTTCTAATTTGAATTTTTCAATTTTTTGAATTATTTTTATTGCTTCACCTTTACTGGTATTTTTTGCTGTTACTTCAATGGCTTTACTTGTTATTTTTACAATTGATAAATCTTTTTCATATTTTGTTTTTAAAAAATCAATAAATTTATTCATTTCTTTTTTTGTTCAAGTTAAGAAAAGAACTTTAAAAACTTTATCATTTTGTATCATTCTTTTTTTTAATTCAACAATTTTTCCATAATTAAATTTAGATATTATTTTTTTAATAGGAATCTTCACTGAGTAAATTGTTTTATTTTTTATTCCTTTTTCTGAATAAATTCATGCTGAAATATTATATTGTTTTGTTTTTTCTAAAATTGCATTAAATATGTCTAGATTTATTTCTTTTTCATATATTATTTTATTTTCTTTTAAATCATATATGTTAGCACCATTCATAGCAATTAAATATTTATTATTGTGGTTTGAAAACTTTTCAATCTTTTTATTTATCTTTAATGCTGATATGGGTCATCTTCCTGTAGTTATAACTATATTCCCTTTTTTATCAACATATTCTTTTAAAGCTATTAAATTTTTTTTAGGTATTCTTTTTCTTTGATTTAGTAAAGTTCCATCTAAATCAATAAAAGCCCATTTTAATATCATTTTTTTTCCTTTGTTTTTAATATTTTATATTTTTTTTATTTATTTAAATTGCATTTTATAAATTACTTTTTATATCAGATCAAGCTCATGAAATATTGCTTTTTGCTAAATCTGATAAATTTTGATTTAGCAAGTTGATATATTTAATGTAGTTATTTTCTTCATTAATATAATATGTATTAATTAGTGTATCAATATAACTTATATACTGATCTCTACTTAAAAAACCTTTTCCATCATCTGATTCATCTATATTGATTCAGTCAAATAAACTAGTAAAATATCCATTTCCTTCTTCTAGTGTTGAAAATGAATTGTATGATTCTTCTTTTTCATATTTTTTTAAATCAAAAGAAGAATTCATTACATATGCATTAACAGTAAGAAGTGGAGAAGTGTAATTAACATAATCAAAATTTAGCATTGGTCCATAAATGTATTCATCATCTTCATTGACAGAAAAAATATTTTCACTTTTTTCAGAATATATTTTGTTTTCTTCAGATTCATAAAGTGATAAATCTGAACCTTCTAGCGCTATTTTTTTAATTACATCATGTGCAATTTGTACAGTTCTTTTTTTTTCTGTAAGTTCTTTATTTATTATCATGCAATCCATTACAGATAAAGTTGCTTCTGGTTTTATAAGTTTTAATTTAAAATCTTTTTTTTCTTCCTTTTCTTTATTTTTCATAGAGATTCAGTTGTTTGTTATTCATTCTTTAAATTTATAACTATCATTTTCATCACCATCATATGCATAATCATCTCCGCCTTGCATTGCATATAATAAATCTCCATTGTATGAAATTATTGCTTGTGATGAATTTTTTGCAAAATCATTTAACAGTGTATTGGAATCAGAATTTAATAAAATAGCATTTTTCTTTTTTATTTTATTAAAGTCAAATAAATAATTTAATGTGTTGAAAGCTTGATCTAATGATAAATCTCCATCATATGATTTTAATTTTCCCGACTCTGTATAAATAGGATTTACTGTTACTTTATTATTTGCTTCATTACTAGTTTGCATTATTCTAGCAATTGAATATAAAGTTGCATAGTCATCAACAACTGCTGCCCTATCTTTTAGTGATCCATCATTTATTTTTTTATATAAATAATCTATAGTATTATTTCACGATAATTTTAAATCATTAGTTGTTTGATTTAAGTAATTAACATATGCATCATAATCATTTAAATATTTGCTAATTTCTTTTCCTTCAATTGACAAATTGAATCCAAATGATACATCTTGTAAAAAATATGGTACACAATAATTTAATAATCCTGCTTCTTTGATGTTATTTTTAATAGTTTCATTATTACCAGATATTTTTTCTAATCATTCTTTATCTTTTTCAAATGCATCATCTAGTGAATACGCTTTTAATTGATTTCTTGTTTTTGGAGTAAATAAACTTAAAGCATCTGAAGCATTTTCAATAAGTTGATTTGTTTGTATTCCATTTTCATCTAATTTGTATAATTTAAAATTTTTTCAATCAATTGGCAATAGTTTACCCTCATTTGCATATTTTGCTGCTAAATAAAGTGAAGGTATTGCAACATCATAATTAGTTAAAAAATTTCTTTCTAAATCTTCATTTGTTGAGTATGTTCTATAGTTAAAATTACTAGAAAAAAATTCATCTTCTAATTCTGCAAGTAAACTATCGCTAATGTAACTTTCATAATTAGCTAAATAAAATGATTGAGTTGAAGAACATGATATTACAGAAGGAGCTATAAAAATTGAAAAAATAGAAAATAACTTAGTTATTTTTTTCATTTTCAATTAGATAATTTAGCTCTTGTTTTGAATTAAGTATAGAAAAAAAATAATGGTTTTCAATTGGATGCTCCTAATTATTTATATTGGTTTTTAAAAAAAAGATAAATGTTTTATTAGATTAATAAATTAATATAAACAATATTATTAATTTTATTTCACATACTGGGTATCTTTTGATATTGCAAATTTAAAACTTCATTCTTTATATGGACATAAAATTACAATAATGATATCTAATAATAGCTCACACTGAATGCTTAGATTATAAACAAGTAATTTTTTTTTAAGAGTTAGTAAAAAAGCAAAGTCTTTCAATGAAAAACTTAATAATTTTTTATTATTACTTAAAACTTTTGAAAAATTTTCAGTATTTTGGTTATTAATTTCCATCTTAATATCCTTTGTTTTTACAAATTAGAATAATTATATTAAATAAATTTATTTTTATTATATGTTTATTATTTTATTTTCTAGTTTTTTATATTTGCATAACAATTTGTCTTAATATTTTGTGGAAATTCTTTTTTATAAAGTGAGTTATAAAAAATAGATAAAAGAAAAGTTTTATTATTATAATATTACAAGGTAAAGAAACAACCTTAAATTGATTTTTTTGATTTATCACAAAAAAATAAAGAAATATAAAATATTTTAATTTAAATATTAATATGAGGTAGTTAATGAAAATTGGGAAAAATAAAGAATCTAAAAATGATAAAAAAAATGTTCAGGGAAGTTTAAATCAAGATTTTATTAGTAGTGGTATATTGGAAGGTAATCTTCAAAAAAATATAAATAGAGATGATTTTGAAACTGCTAAAAAGAAATTTTTAAAAGAACTTTCTTCAAAAAAACGTAAAAAAAATAAAGTAATAGCTGAAGATATATTAATTTATTTTGATAGATTTTCTCTTTCAAATGAAGAATATTCTGAAATTTTTTCTTGACTTAATGATAATGGGATTGAAATTGATAAAAACCCTTTTATTTCAAATAATAAAGAAGATTTACAAGAACTTAAATCAAATGTTGCAAGTAAAATAGACTATATTGTAAATGATGTAAATTCTCCAGTAAGTTCTACTAGAGATAAAGTTGATGATGGAATTAAATCTTTTTTAAATGTTTTAGGATCATCAAAAATGTTAACTTCACAAGAAGAACAAGAAATTGGGAAAATGCTTGATAGTAAAGACAACACTATTAGAGAATATGCTATTAATCAATTAATGACTTCTAATTTAAGATTAGTTACTTCAATTGCAAAAAAATACTTGAATAGAGGATTGGATTTGGAAGACCTTTTGCAAGAAGGTTCTTTAGGATTGATGAAAGCAATTACAAAATTTGATTATAAATTAGGTAATAAATTTTCAACTTATGCTACTTGATGAATAAGACAAGCTATTACTAGAGCAATTGCAGATCAAGCTAGAACAATTAGAATTCCAGTTCATATGGTAGAAACAATTAACAAACTATCAAAAGCTGAAAGACAATTAATGCAAGAGTATGGAAGAGACCCAACTCCAGAAGAACTAGCAGATGCAATGGGAGGAACTGCTGCTGGTTTCACTCCTAAAAAAATCCTGAATATTAAAAAACTGAATATTGACCCAGTTTCATTAGATAAACCAGTTGGTAAAGATGAAGAATCAAAATTTGTAGATTTTGTTAGAGATAATGACACTTTAAATCCTGAACAGTTTACTGAAAAAGAATTAATGGGTGAACATATTGATGATATTTTAAGAAAATTTTTACAAGAAAAAGAAGAAGATATTATTAGAATGAGATATGGATTACCACCATACTCTCATCCAATGACTCTTGAAGAAGTTGGTAAAAAATATTTCATCACTAGAGAAAGAGTTAGACAAATTGAAGCTAAAGCACTTCGTAAAATTAAACACCCTTCAAAATCTGGTATTTTAAAAGGATTTAATGAAAATAGTGACAACTAAAAGAATTAGAGAAATTGCTAATTTAATTAATGATACAAAGATTGTGGTTGATGTTGGTTCAGACCATGCTCAACTTTCAATCTTTTTAATTTCTGAAAATCGATGTAATTTAATTTACAATATTGAAAAAAATGAAAAACCTTTTTTAAATTCTGTTAAAAACACAGAAAAATATAAAGGGAAAATTATCAATATTAAATCAGATGGTTTTGAAAATTTTGATAAAAATATAGAAATAGATTATTGTACTATCTCTGGAATGGGAGCTAAAACTATTGTAGAAATTTTATGTAAATCTTTAAACAGGATTAAAAATATCATAGTTTGTCCAAATAATAATGAATTTTTAATCAGAAAATTTGCATATGATAATTTTTACAAAATTAAAAAAGATTTTTTCATTAAAGAAAATGGTATTTTTTATCCAATTATTTGAATGTCTAAAAATGATGGAGTTAGACAAAAAGGATTTAAAAAAAATCTTCTTTGTGGAGAAAAAAAAATGAAAAAAGATGATTTTTTATATTTTTCATTTTTAAAAAATAAAATAAGTAGTTTAGAAAAAATAGATAATTTAAAAAATAATAACAAAGAAAAATATATAGAATTAAAGATATATAAAAAAGAACTTAAAAAATGACAATAAAAGAATTTTATAAAATTTTAGAT